>NZ_VPAN01000005.1:0-121927 GCF_013419225.1 Acinetobacter sp. YH12097
TATAAAGAGTTCCTGTACCGCCATACTGTCAGCGCAGTGCGGTATCGAAAGGTGCAATCTCTAAGATTGCATGGGTCGCAAAGATTCCCCCACCATAGCTCTTAGCTTGGTGGTGGGAGTATGTCAATGTTTAAAACCGTACCACAGCAGTTTTTCCCACCGTCAAACCGTGCTGAAATTTTAGTGGATTTAAAGCTTGAGGAAGGTGCATCACTGAAAGCCACAGAAGCGGCCGTAAAAAAAGTCGAAGCGTTCTTGTCAAAAAAACAGGGCATTGATAATTTTGTGGCTTATGTGGGGACAGGTTCACCGCGGTTTTATTTACCTCTAGATCAGCAGTTACCCCAAGCCAGTTTTGCTCAGTTTGTGGTATTGGCTTCATCTTTAGATGATCGCAATGAGATCCGCCAGTCATTAGCAGAAGAAATCCGTAAGCTTTTACCTGAAGTACGTACACGGGTTTCACTTTTAGAAAATGGGCCACCTGTGGGTTATCCATTGCAGTTCCGCGTGTCGGGTGAAGATCTAAGCTTAGTGCGTGAGTGGGCACAACGCGTGTCTGCAAAAGTCAGTGAAAACCCGAACACCACCAATGTGCATTTGGATTGGGGTGAACCAAGCAAAGTCATTAAACTGGACATCGACCAAGATCGCGCACGTCAAATGGGGGTTTCCAGTCTAGATCTGTCCAATTTCCTGAATAGTTCAATCAGTGGTGCGGTGATTAATCAGTATCGTGAGAAACGAGAGCTGATTGAAATTCGGATGCGTGGTGATCAAGCGGAGCGATTGGATGTCGGTTCTCTCAGCAGTTTGGCTGTACCGACCAGCAATGGTGGTTCAGTGCCATTGGCGCAGATTGCGAAAATTGAGTATAGCTTTGAAGAAGGTTTGATTTGGCATCGTAACCGTTTACCGACCATTACTGTGCGCGCGGATATTCGCAGTAAATTGCAACCTGCAACGGTGGTGGGTGAGTTAAAAGATTCATTTGATCAGTTACGTGCAGAGATGCCGAATGGTTATCTACTCGAAGTAGGCGGCACTGTGGAAGAGTCAGCACGAGGCCAAACTTCTGTAAATGCAGGCATGCCATTATTTCTCGCAGTTGTCATGACTTTGTTGATGATTCAACTACGTAGCATGTCACGGGCGATGATCGTATTTTTAACTGCACCTTTGGGCATTATTGGCGTGGTGTTATTCCTGTTATTGTTCAATAAACCCTTTGGTTTTGTGGCAATGCTCGGCACGATTGCACTGTCAGGAATGATTATGCGCAATTCACTGATTTTGATTGATCAGATTGAACAAGATATTCAGTCCGGGGAGTCGGCTTGGGATGCGATTATCAATGCGACGGTACGTCGTTGCCGTCCCATTGTGTTGACTGCATTGGCCGCTGTATTGGCGATGATTCCACTTTCTCGCAGTATTTTCTTCGGTCCAATGGCCGTGGCGATTATGGGTGGATTGATCGTGGCGACCCTGCTGACCTTGTTCTTTTTACCTGCGCTATATGCACAGTGGTTTAAAGTGAAAAAAACTCAGCAGAATCCTTAAAAGTGTCATAATATTGGGTGCGAAATATTGAATTTTTCTCTATAGTAGCACCTGATCTACAAAGACATTTTTAAAAAGTAAAACTACCACAAGTGCAGCGCGGCATATTGTGGTGTACGGGGTTGAATCACAGATGACAGCAGAGAGTTTAGCTAAGTATCGCCGTTATATTGCGATTTCTTATGTCTTCATGTTTTTCGCTTTATTTACCCTGATTAGTGGTGTATTTGCCTACGGTTTTGCACGCAAAGTGACTCAAATCGATTCTACAGAAGTTTGGCTACAAGCCCAAGCGCTTTGGGTCATGCGCACCGTCGTGATTTATTCCATGATGGCCATTTTTGCCGCACTGTGGTTTATTCCTTTATTTTTCTATTATTGGGACACCTATCTTTGGGTGACTGCATGCACGGTAATTGGTGTGATCTTTTCTTCGATTGCCTTTTTGTATCTATTAAATGCATGGATCCAAGGTCTATCCAAATTCGTTAAAAATAAGGCTGTTTTCTAAGTCGATTTATTTTTTTCCTGCCTACCCCTTGAAAAAATGGTTTGATTCCCCAATTTCAGACCACAGTTAAGTATTAAATTAAATTCCGTGAGGAGCATCGCCAGACATGGCTAAACGTGATTATTATGAGGTTTTAGGTGTATCTAAAACCGCAAGTGATGATGAAATTAAAAAAGCCTACCGTAAGTTGGCGATGAAGTATCACCCTGACCGTAATCCAGATAACCCAGAAGCTGAAGAAAAATTCAAAGAAGCTGCAGAAGCATATGAAGTTTTATCGGACAGCGAAAAACGTAGTATGTATGACCGTATGGGACATCAAGCTTTTGAAGGCGGCATGGGCGGCGGCGGTGGCTTCGGTGGCGGTTTTAGCGCAGAAGATATCTTTAGTCAGTTTGGTGACATATTCGGTGGCGCATTTGGCGGTGGTGGCCGTGGTGGTCAGCAACGTGCACGCCGTGGTTCAGACTTACGCTATGTTATGGAGCTTACCCTTGAGGAAGCTGTGAAGGGCGTGAAAAAAACCATTACCTTTACTGCGCCAGCGCCATGTGATGCCTGTGATGGTAAAGGATCTAAAAATCCGAATGACGTTGAAACCTGTAAAACCTGTCATGGTGCCGGTCAAGTGCGTATGCAACAGGGCTTCTTCTCTGTGCAGCAAACCTGTAGCACCTGTCGTGGTCAAGGTAAAATCATTAAGAACCCATGTAATAAATGTCATGGTTCAGGGGTTTCTGACCGTCAGCAAACTTTAGAGGTGACCATTCCTGCAGGTGTGGACAATGGCGACCGCGTACGTTTAAGTGGCAAAGGCGAGGCGATCCGTGATGGCCAAGCAGGCGACTTATATGTAGAAGTGGTGGTACGTGAACACGAAATCTTCCAACGTGATGGCGCTGACCTATATATGGATGTGCCTGTAAGCATTGCAGATGCTGCATTGGGTAAAGAAATTCAAATTCCGACACTCGATGGTCGTGTGAGCTTGAAAGTACCTGAAGGGACTCAAACTGGTAAATTGTTCCGCTTACGTGGTAAAGGTGTGAAGCCTGTACGTACCAGCATGACCGGTGACTTACTCTGCCGTATCGTGGTGGAAACGCCTGTGAACTTAACGGCTCGTCAACGTGAATTGTTGAAAGAGTTACAAGACACGATGGATGGCGATGACAATAAATCATCTCCGAAGAAAAAATCATTCTTCGACCGTTTGTTTGATTAATTGAAATGATTTGCTTGAGTTCGCTGTGATGTGAACTCAGGTATAAAAAAGCCTGCATAATTGCAGGCTTTTTTATTGAGCGTTTTAAGGTTTCGGCTGTGCTGTAGGCGGTAATAAACTCTCATAGCTCATGTCGAGCCTATAGATATTTTTAAGACGCTGTAGCTGATGACGTGCTTCAGCCTCACGACCATTAAATGCCAATAAACGTGCATATTTAATGATGTGGTATTTCGCTGGATAGCTGCGAACCAATTTTTCAGTATCCTGAATGGTTTGTTCAGAAACGATGGAATATGGATTTAAACGAATAATCGCTACCCGATGTCTAAATTCCGTGAGTAAATAGATCGGCGCATGGTTGGTGATTTTCTCCGGTGTTTTTTCATATTTTGATGCCTGACCCAGCTGAATCGCTGCATTGGCATAATCACGATAAATCACCGTAATCAGCACAGCGCCAATCACGAAAACAATGCGGATAAACCACGGAGACAGGCTCAAAGTAGCCGTCTGTGGCTTCGCTGCTTGAAGAACCCCGATAATAAAACCCGCAGGCAGTAAGAAATATGCGTAGTTTTGCGGAAACTCCAACATGGCATGAATAACGAAGACACCGACCATCAATAGGCCAATCACAGATAATGCAGACTTGGCTAACTTCTGTAATTGAATGCCCCAATAGGCGAAATAGGCCAAGAACGGCACACCAATAATGGCGCCATTCCACAATAAGAAATCCAAAATAAAATTGTGTGAGCTACGAATCCAAACAGGCCCTTGCACCGTGTCAGAGATCGAGACAAAAGCGCTACTGGTTTGATGCCAACCATAGCCAAACCAAGGCTGTGCAGCTACGGCATGCGCCATTTGTTGCCAAATGGCTAAACGAGACATATCTCCACCAGCACGTTCAGCTACGTCACGACTTTCTTGAATATTCATGTCGGATATTTGGCTCATGATTTGACTTAATTTTGGCATCAATACAATCAGTGCCACAAAGCCGATAAACCAGGCCAAGCTGTAAAACCAGCGAAGACGGATATAATCTTTGTACTGTGCATAAGCCAAATAGACTAGGACACAGATACTTGCCACCCAAGAGGTGCGAGATTGGCTGAGCACGACCCCAATTAAAATAGGAATTGCACAAGCGACCAAATAGCGGGTTTTAACTTTTTGCTGTTCATATACATATAAGCAGGCTAACAAGGACATGAGCAGAAACGTGGCCATGTTATTCGGCTGAGCAAAGTTTGCAAATGGGCGCGTAGTTCCACTAATTTTCATCACAAAAGGAAGAAACGAGTCAAAATCTAGCCACTGACATATTGCGATGAGTCCGGTCATGACCCCCGAAGCAACAAAGGTATAGCTCAGGTATAGGAAGGTTTTTTCGCGTTTTTCCGTACCTTGCGAGAGGCTGAAACCAAGATTGATACATAGCCAGAAGCTGAACACAAACAGCATACAGAGTAAGGCAATACTAAAATAATACACCTGCCCAAAAGCCAATTGGACGAAGGGAATCAGCGCTAAGAGCAACAGGGGCAAGGAAATTTTTGCCACTATGAGCTTTTCTTTAAAGAACGTTGCCGCTAAGGCAAACAGGGCAAAGAAGGTATAAAGCTCACCGGTATACGTGGCCCAAGGTCGGTAATGAATCGGAATCAGCCATGCCAGTGCAATACAGACTGCCGCACAAAGATACAATAGGGTTTTCATGAATATTCAAGATCAATAGAACGCGCCTATCATACCGTGAAAATGCTCAAACTTGGTGAGGGAATAGTCAGCGTCTGTGGTAGAAGTTGATTTGCAAAAGTCTTTCGGAAAATACAGGATTTTTTTGTTTGCAACTTAGCCTGCGCATGGAGTTTTGATATAGTAAGACCAATTTCGAATCAACATTAGGAAAATGTTATGTCAGCAGCTCCACGTATTGGTATCTTGGGCGCAGGCGGTCGTATGGGACGCATCTTAATTCAGGCGGTTCAGCAAGCTGGCTATCAATTGGCTGCTGCGGTAGAACGTCCTGAAAGTAGCTTGGTCGGTGCGGATGCCGGTGAACTTGCAGGGATTGGCGCGGTTGGCGTAAAGGTTGTTGGTAACCTTGCTGAAGTTTTAAAAGATTGTGATGTCGTGATCGACTTTACTGCACCTGCAGCAACGGCACAGCATCTAAAGCTTTGCCGTGAAGCAGGCGTTGCGATTGTCATTGGTACCACAGGTATGAATGATGAGCAAAAAGCTTATCTCGATGAAACAGCAACAGAAACCCCAGTAGTCTATGCAGCGAACTATTCTGTCGGTGTAAACGTTTCAATCAAACTTCTTGAATTGGCATCGAAAGTGTTTGGCGATACTGTAGATATTGAAGTGATTGAAGCCCATCATCGCCATAAAGTTGATGCACCATCAGGTACAGCGCTGATGTGGGGCGAAGCCATTGCCGGTGCTTTAGGACGTGACTTAAAACAAGATGCTGTGTATTGCCGTGAAGGTCATACGGGTCCACGTGAACGTCAAACCATTGGCTTCCAAACGATTCGTGGTGGTGACATTGTTGGTGAACATACTGCGATGTTTATTGCGGATGGCGAACGTGTTGAAATTACCCATAAAGCGACCAACCGTATGAACTTTGCCTCTGGTGCAGTACGTGCAGCTGCATGGGTAGTCGGTCGTGAAGCACGTAAGTACGATATGAAAGATGTACTGGGTTTTAACGATATTGACGTATAAAAGCGCGTTAAAATCCGTTATAACAACAGCATAAAATTAAAATAAGACGATCAATGGAATGAAAAAAGTCATCTTTATGGCCTGTGCTGTCGCATTCACTGCGGCAGTACAAGCGAAAACTATGGATAATGCCAAACTCACGATTAATAAAAATAATATTAAAGTTTGGACCTACCAAAATGCTCAAAATCCTGTCTTTCAATACAAAGCTGAAACCAGTTTTGATGTGCCCATCGAAAAAGCGGTTACCCTGATTTTAGATGTGGAAAATGCAGTGAATTGGGTCCCTTATATGGGCAGTGTCAAAGTCTTATCCCGCGATGACCAGAAAGGTGAATTCAGTTTATATATGGTGTTGGATTTTCCTTTTCCCTTAAAAGACCGTGATTTGGTGGTACAAGGCAAAATGCGTAAAGATGCACAGGGCATTATTAGCATCCAAAATAAAGCGGTGAAAAAAGGTTATCCGATCAATCCCAATTATGTACGCCTAACCGACTATGAGGGCGATTGGACCTTCCAGCGTTTAGGCAATCAAAAGGTCAAAGTGTCGACCTATGGCTACGCCAATCCGGAAGGTTCCATTCCGCTCAGTTTCGTGAATATGTTCGTGCAGCAACAGCCTTATCAAATGCTACAAAAAATGAAAGTGCAGTTGGGTAAAAGCAAAACTGTTGAGACCTTTCCCGAAATTTTAAAATAAGCAGCAGTAATGATTCAGTTCAATATGAACGATCAATGACTTCGCTACTCAGGCAGGCGAAATGCAGTCAACTGCTGCATGTGTTGTGTTTCTGGAAGTTCGATACTGAGTAAGGTCTGTTCTGGAAATTGATGCGGATGTAACTTGATTTGAAATTGCCGCGCAGTCAATTGTTCACAGGCAAAGCGAAGTTTGGCTTGCTGCGGCATGATATTCATGCCGTTTTCAGATTTGGCTTTATAAATATATAGCTGCTGATGTAACCCGCCGCTAGTGATCGGTTGGATCTGCTCAAGTTCATATTGCGTCAGTTTTTGGGCACTCAAAAAACCTTGAATTAAAGATTTACAGATAAAATTTTGTTGGCTTTGAGCTTGAGTGTGCTGCTCGGGTTGGCACGCCATAAGCGTGAGTGTACTGATGATGATTAAACCCGCTCGAAACTGCGTGAAGTCATTCATTTAATTGTCCCCCTATCGTTATTTTTGAGATATCAACCTGATGCATTCAGCTTAAATCTGTTAACTTAATGGGTACAGATACAAGAATGATTAAAAAAAGGGTACAGATGGCTTTTCAATATCAGCAGCTTGCGCAGCAGTTGGCACAGAAAATTTATAGTGGTGAATTGGCCGCAGGGCAGCGTCTGTATGCGCTACGTCAATTTTCACAGCAGCATCAGATCAGTTTAAATACTGCGAAACGCTGCTATGAATTACTTGAAGCCAAAGGCCTGATTTATGTCAAAGAAAAGTCTGGTTATTTTGTGAAATCCTCACAGAAAGCCCAGCAAATTGCCGTGCCGAATCATCCTGATTTTGATTCCCGACCTCGTGAAATTTCGAATTTAGAATTGCAAATTCAGATCCATGAAGCATCTGCAAATAGTCGCCTGATTCATTTGGGTTCAATTCAGTTGTCCCCCAATTTTGTTCCTGTTGAAGCAATCAGACGTTCAATCCAAAGGGCATTAAAGCATTGTAAACCAGAAGATTTTTTATATAACAATCGGCAAGGTCATCCACAATTGCGTGAAGCTTTGTCGGCACATTGGGCTGAAGATGGTTTTTACATGCCTAAGGATGATATTTACATCAGCAATGGTTGTATGCCTGCTTTGTCAGTGATGTTGCAAAATCTGAGTGCGGAAGGGGAGAGTGTCATTGTTCCGACGCCGAACTATAACGGGCAATTGCAATTATTGGCTTTATTAAAGCGGAAAATTGTTGAAATTCCTGCCAATACGGAAGGTTTTGATTTAGATCGTTTAGAGCAGGCGATGCGGGATTCAGGCGCGAAAGTATGCTTATTGACTGCAAATTTTCAAAATCCTTTGGGTTTTTGTTTAAGTAATGAAGAAAAGGAACGAATTGCACAACTGGCTGAAAAATATCAATGTTATGTGATTGAAGATGATATTTATGCTGAGTGTAGTTTCAATGCAAAGCGACCATTGCCTATCAAATATTGGGATCGGGCGGGCTATGTGATCTATTGTGCGTCGATTTCAAAATCTTTGTCGCCTTCTTATCGGGTGGGGTGGTTTTGTCTTCCACCACATTTGCAACATTTGCGTCCCAAATTACTTTTGCAAAATGATTCGGTGAATACGCCTTTGCAGTTAGGACTTGCCGATTTGATTTTTAGTCGTGCGTATCGCCAACATCTTGCTGAATTGCGTCCTAAATTAATGGTGCAAGTCGAGCAGTATCGTCAGTTTATTTACGATGCTTTTCAAGGGGTTGATATCCGTCTAAATCGGCCTCAAGGCAGTTATGCACTGTGGTTGCAGATGCCTGAACAAATAGATAGTTTGGCGCTGTATTACCATGCGCAAAAACATGGCATCAATATTGTGCCAGGTTTAATTTTTGGTGAGGACAATCGTTATAACAATTGTATTCGTTTAAATGCAGGGCATGAGCTGTCGACAGAAATTCAGCAGGCTATTTTGTTGCTCGCAGATTGGGTGCGTAAGGAATGCATAAACTCAAATACCGTCTAATTTTGATGAGTGTATAAAGGACACAAAAAAGCCTGCATGCAGCAGGCTTTTTGGGCTTAGATTTTTGCCGTTAAAAATCAGCTTTCAGCACAATTCGATAACGCACGTTTCCTGAATGCAAACGTTCAATCGCTTCATTCACCTGAGACATGGGATACATTTCAATTTGTGGTGCAATATTTTGACGTGCGGCGAATCGAAGTAATTCACGCAGTGCTGCAGGAGAGCCTGTTGATGAGCCAGTGACAGATTTAGCACCACTGATCAGCATACCTGCGGGGATTTGCATCGGCTCAAGTGCTAGGCCGAGCATGTGAACGCTTCCATTCGGTGCCAAAGTTGAAAGATAGGCTTGCCAATCCAACGTCACATTGACCGTGCTTAAAATTAAATTGAACTTACCACGTTGTGCTTTAATCGCGGCAAGATCACGACTATTCACCACATGGTCAGCCCCCATAGCTTTAAGTTCATCGGTTTTATCTAAGTTTGAGCTGAATGCGGTAATTTCACAGCCCCAAGCTTTGAGCAATTTAATCGCCATATGACCTAAACCACCAATGCCGATCACGGCAACATGGTGAATGGCCTGAATTTGGTGCTGTAATATGGGATCAAATACCGTAATCCCGCCGCAGAGTAGAGGACCAGCACTGGTTGGATCGAGATCATCTGGAAGTGGAATAACCCATTGCCAGCCCGCACGGACTTTGTCGGCAAAGCCACCTGCATGACCGACGATTGTCGCCGTCTTGGTTCCAGTACATTGCACTTGGCGACCATCGATACACGAGTCACAGTGTTGACAACTTTCTGCTGTCCAGCCAATGCCCACACGCTGTCCGATTTTCAGTCCTTTGGCTTCGCTGCCGAGTTGGGTAATGGTTCCAATCACTTCATGCCCTGGGACCACAGGATAAACCGAAGATTTCCAATCATTTTGGATAATAGAAATATCTGAGTGACAAAGACCGCAATACTCGACTTTGACTTCAACCTGATGGGCTTGTAATTCACCTGCATCAAATTGGTAGGGAACAAGGGCTTCACCACTGTTCATTGCTGCATAAGCGTGGATTGTATTGTCACTCATTATTCTATCCTTTATGTTTTGAGGTCATTCTTCGTGCGTGTATTTAAAGTCACAGTGATTTTCATGATCATTGACCATGCCGATAGCTTGCATCAGAGCATAGCAAGTCGTCGGGCCGACAAATTTAAAACCAAGCTTTTTTAATGCTTTGGACATTGCCTGACTTTGAGCGGTTTGTGCAGGGGCGCTACGATATTCAACTACATCATTATTGGCAATTTGACCTTCGACAAAATTCCAAAGAAATTCCACCGGATGAATCCCTTGGGCTTTTAACTGTTGCCATGCTTTTGCATTATCTCGAATGGCAGTGAGTTTGCCGATATGACGAATCAAACCTGAATCTTGTAATTTTTCTTGTAATTGTAGGTCACTCAACGCTGCGATTTCGGCAATGGGATGTTGAAAAAAATGCTGCTGATAACAGGCCCGTTTTTTCAGCACAGTAATCCAAGACAGCCCCGCTTGTTGTCCTTCAAGACACAGCATTTCAAAGAGATGCTGCTCATCAAAACTGGGTTTAGCCCACTCAGTGTCGTGGTAGGCAATATACAAAGGATCTTCGGAGCACCAAGCACAGCGTTGTATCGTCATGTTGAATGCTCCTTTTTGACTTAAATTTTAAAAGCTGTCCATTGGTCGTTTTTATTGTCCCAATACAACAGTTCCGCTTGATCGAGATCGGCAAATTGAATCCATACATCTTTACCAGATTTGTCTGCGTAGCCGGTGCTGATGAGTAATGCTTCTTCAGTGATCTCCATGATCCAGCCCTGATAAGACTGTCCATTGAGGCTGATTTTTTGTTGATTACCAGATTCTGCAAATTCCACCAGACGATTGATCAACGCTTCTGACATGTATGTTTCCTAAAATTAACGTAAATACGGATAGGGGTTAACGGCATTGCGACCTTTACCACCCAAGTAAATGCCATAATGCAAATGTGGTGCAGTATGTCGAGCATTGCCAGTATTACCTACATAGCCAATGACATCACCTTTTTTGACATAGTCGCCGACATTTAAGCCACGTTTATGACCATCAAGATGCGCATAATAATGCCAAGAACCTGCGGGCCCCATAATCCATATCACTTTACCACCCAAATTGTTATTACGTAAGTCAGCAACTAAACCTTCTGTAGCACTGAGGACTTTTGTTCCACGTGGAACAATAATATCAATGCCTTCGTGGCTTCGTCCTTGGCTACGCGCTGCGCCCCAAGTATCCTTAAGCGCACTTCGTTTGACTTGATGAACAGGAACAGGTAATTGATTGGATAAACGCATGTTTTGTAATTTTTTCACTTCATGAGCAGGCAATGTACTGCCTGATGGTTTGGGTGGAGTCGACGTACAGGCGCTGAGTAAAAGCAAAATAAAACCAATACCGCCGAACAACCCTTTGCGGAGCTGAAAAAATCCTTGAGTCACATTTGTCCCTTTACAATTGATGAGCAGTTCAAAACTATGGCATAGAATGGCTTTCGAGTTCTAGCGTAGAAATAAGTTTTTTCATGGCGGTTGGAATACCGAGTGCAGTGGCTTGTATCGGGGTATACCACTGTGCGTTGCATTCAATGGCTAAATGCTCTTTTTGATCGGCAGCAATGGTAAATACAGTAGCTTCTAAAAGCCAAGTGAAGTGGGTAAAGCTATGTGATATTTGCACTTGAGTGGTGGTAGGTTTCAGTCCAAGTTGCTGAGTGTGGGATTGAAACTCATGGGGTTGATCAAAAATAGGTAAACACCACAGACCGCCCCATAGACCGCTATTCGGACGTTGTATCCACAGCCATTCTCCTGCAGATTGAATCAGCATGACTTGAGCCTCTCTCACTGGAACAGGCTTTTTAGGCTTTTTATAAGGTAATTCAGTCTCTAAACCTTGTGCATGTGCTTTGCAGTGCTGTTGCATGGGACAATATAAACAGAGCGGTTTTTTCGGCGTGCAAACGGTTGCACCCAGATCCATAATCGCTTGGGTATAATCGTGGTTGCGTTCAGTGGGGCAGAGCTCTGTCGCCAGTTGCCACATGGCCCGTTCATTTACAGGTTTCGATAAATCATCTTCAATAGCAAAGAAACGAGACAATACACGCTTGACGTTGCCGTCCATAATCACGCCATATTGTCTTAAACCTAAAGACATCAGCGCACCCGCGGTAGACGGGCCGATGCCCGGTAGTTCCATCCACTGCTCAAGATTGCTTGGAAAATGTCCCTGACGTGCAACAATACCCGCGGCTTTGTGTAAGTTCCGAGCCCGTGCATAGTAGCCTAAGCCAGCCCAATAGGGCGCCACATCATCCCAAGAGGCATGGCCTAAATCTTCAACAGTCGGAAACCGTTGAATAAATCGATCAAAATATTGTAAGACGGTTTTGACTTGAGTCTGTTGTAGCATAATTTCTGAAACCCATACTTTGTAAGGGTCATCCTTCACTTGCCACGGTAAGTCATGACGACCATGGACATCAAACCAGTCGAGAAGGGCATCAGAAAAGTTAAACATGCAATACAGTCAAAATTGAAAAAACCTGCCTAGTATACATCTTTCAATAGTCATTCTTTTTGTTCAAAACGAAAACTGTATATCAGGGGAAATGCAAAAATAGTGGCTATCAAAAAAGGAGCCGAAGCTCCTTAGTGAGTGTCAATTTTTAAATTTTAGCTTTTAAAGCCCCAGCGGGTATCAAGCGCCAATGTTTGGTTTTCATAACGTGGAATAATGTGAATATGCACATGTTCAGTGGCTTCGCCAAAAACTTGTCCATCATTAAACCCAATATGAAAACCAGTGGGTTGATAGCGTAAATTTAATTCATTACGCGCTTGTTCAAGTAAGGACATTAAACTTTTACGTTCTTTATCAGTAATTTCAAAAAATGAACCAACATGACGTAGCGGGACAATGACAGCATGCCCTTTAGACAGTGTATGTGGTTCAGGAAGTACAACACCAAAATCATTTTTTGCAATAACGTCATATTCGTCAAAATTGCAATATGGACAATTGAGTTCTGTCATTGTGCTCTCCTCATTTTTATAAATTAAATATTGGTATTGGTTCTTAGCGCTTTAAGAACTAAGCTGGCGTGCTAACAAGGCATACATGGCCGCTAAGCTTTGTTGTTCTGCAGCAGCGTTATAAGCTAAATCTACGCCGTTGGCTTTGGCACGTTCATCCGCCATCGGGTTGCTAAAGCCGTGTTTTGCACCTTCAAAAATATTGATTTGATACTGCACTTGGGCAGCATCCATTTCATTTCTAAAGGTTGCAACATCTTCTAAGCTCACCATCGAGTCGAGCTCACCATGTTGCACTAAAATCTCTGCTTGAACTTGTCCTGTTTGTGCAGGAGTCGCTGTAGCAAGTGTTGCATGGAAGGTCACCACTGCTTTTAATTCAGCACCTGAACGAGCTAAATCCAGCACGACTTTTCCGCCATAGCAAAAGCCTATAGCTGCGAGTTTATCTGCATTTACTTCTTTTTGCTGTGCCAAAGTGTTTAATGCAGCAGACGCACGGGTCACAATGGTGTCGGCATGATCAAAAGTATGCATCATCCATGCATAAGCTTGCTTGGCATCTGTGGTGACTTTTTTGTCACCATACATATCCAAAGCGAAAGCAGCATAGCCTTGTTCTGCCAATTCGCGCGCACGTTGTTCGGTATATTCATTGCGTCCCCACCATTCAGGGGCAACTAACACACCTGCGACTGCAGTGTCTGACTCTGGTGCGGCAAAATAGCCAAAAAGTTGAGTTCCATCAGCTGCTGTATATTGAATTTCGCGCGTCTTAATTTTAACGGTCATGGTCAAATCCTTATGTGCGGCTACGCAGTTAATGAAGATTTAAAATAAAGGGGAAAATAGTTTTTGTGAAATAAATATAAGATATCAATGTGAATTTTAAGTCAAATCAATCAAAAAAATTGTAAAAGAAAATAATGGAAAGAAGAAATATTGGGGAGCACCGAGATTTGTCGATGCTCCTGAATGGAGTATTGTTATTTCGGGAGAACTTCAATGAGCTCTACATCAAAAATCAGCGTGCTGTTTGGCTCAATGACGTCTGCTGAACCAATTTGACCATAGCCTAAATTTGCAGGAATGAAGAAGCGATATTTTGCACCTTCTTTCATCAACTGTAGACCTTCCGTCCAACCCTGAATGACTTGGCTCACTTGGAACATCGCAGGTTGGTTGCGTGCAATTGAACTATCAAAAACAGTGCCATCAATTAAGCGCCCTTCATAGTGAACTTTCACTGTTGAATTGGCTTTGGGTGACTTACCTTTGCCGGCTTGAATGACTTGATACTGCAGGCCAGATTTCGTGACCTGAATGCCCGGTTTTTTGGCATTTTCAGCAAGGAAAGCGGCACCTATGGTGGCATTCGCATCCGCTTTTTGCTTCAGTTCAATCAGTTGTTTCGCTTCGGTTTGCTTTTTATATTGGGTTAAGGCACGGGTCATTTCTTCATCTGTTAATGACGAAGCTTGACCTTTAGAAGCTGCTTTTAAACCTGCAACAAAAGCATCAATGTCTAAGTCCTTAATGGATTCAGCATTACTGCGTCCCATTAAATAACCAAAACTATAACCCACTTGTTCTGCAGCACTACTTTTATTACTGATATCTTTGGCAAATACAGTGCTTGAGCAGAGTGCCAAACACAACATACTGATCTGTAATTTCATGACCGAGTCTCAAAATAAAGCAGGAGAGCGAAAAGCTCTCCTGTACCGGTTTTATTATTTAACTTCAATGAGTTCTACATCAAAAATTAAAGTACTGTTCGGTGGAATCGTTCCTGGAACACCTTGAGCACCATAACCTAAGTTTGAAGGAATATATAAAGTGGCTTTACCGCCTTCTTTCATTAACTGTAGACCTTCAGTCCAACCTGGAATTACTTGGTTCAATGGGAATTCAATTGGCTCGCCGCGCTGTACTGAACTATCAAATACTGTGCCATCCACTAACTTACCTGTGTAGTGAACTTTAACAACTGATGTGGCTTGCGGTTGTTTACCTGTACCTTCTTTCGTTGTTAGGTACTGTAAACCAGAAGCAGTGGTTTTAACCCCAGCTTTACTTTTGTTTTCTGTTAAGAAATTATCGCTGCTACTTTGTGCTTGCTTATTGCTTTCGAGCTGCTTGTTTTGCATTTCTTGCTGGAACTCAGCATATGCTTTTTGTAATTCTTCTTCAGTATATGCAGGTTTTGCACGAGCATGACCCGCACGAACGCCAGTGACAAAGCTATCAATATCTAATTCTGGAGGCGTTTGATGGGCAACTTCATAACCAAGTGCATAACTGATTTTAGCGACAGCAGAAGCATTTGCAGCTGGTTGAGTTGATGTTGCTGATTGCGTAGCAGGTGTTTTAGTTGCATAGTAAACAGGAACAAGTGCGGCACCGCCGAGTAATACAGCGACAGCGATAGGTAGGGCCTTACTCATATATTTTCCCACAATTATTTTATATGTAAAAAGTTGCTGAAATTCTAGCAGACTTTTCCTGTTCAGCGCTTACCTATCTCTATGATCAGGTAAGGTGCAGGAAAGATCATCATAGTCATGTTCTTATTTTTATACTATAACGGTATGAATATATAAAACATTTTTTATACAGAAAGATGCATGCAACATAAATTTCGCAAATAAAAAAAGCCACCGTAATCGGTGGCTTTTTGAAAGAGCTTGAATCAGTCTTGATCTTTTGAAGCTTTATAACCATAAGAATAGTTATAGCCATAACCATAGCCTGCTGAGCTACGTTGAATGTCGTTTAGAATAATACCATTGACCTTCACACCCACTTGTTCAAAGCGGTTCACGGTTAACTCTAATTCTTTCAACTGAGTTTTCGCATAACGAGCAATCACCAGATTCACGCCAGCAAATTGCGAAATAATGATACCGTCTGTCACCGCAAGTACAGGAGGGGTATCAATGATCACATGATCAAACATCGGTGAAATCAAATCTAAGAATTCTTTGAATTTACCAGAACTTAAAAGCTCAGATGGATTAGAAGGGCTTTTACCACGAGTAATCACACTCAAATTTGGAATTTCAGTGGTTTTAATGATGCTGTCTAGATCACGCTGACCATTTAAATACTCAGAAAGGCCTGGTTGGTTATCATGATTGAAGTATTTGTTTAAATAACCACGACGTAAATCGGCATCAATAATTAAAACGCGTTTATCACTTTGCGCAAGAATCGTAGCTAAGTTGGTAGAAATAAATGATTTACCGACTTCAGGCGCAGGCCCTGAAATCATAATCAGGTTATTTTTTGCAGATGTCAGTGCAAAGTGAATAGCAGTACGCATACTGCGCAGGCTTTCAATTGCAATATCATCGCTATTTTTAACTGCAAGTACGGGAATTGTTTTCTTCTTCTTCAAGAGTTTAATACGGCTTTCTTGAACAGGCGAACGTGGCACAGTGGCATAAACCGGAAGATCCAGATTATTTTCAATTTCAGTAGAATCTTTAATCCCTGAACGGAGCATATTACGGAGTAAGGCAATTAAGACACCAATAAAGCCACCGACAAATAGCGAGAGTATAAGGACAATTAACTTTTTAGGTTTAATAGGTTTAATTGGCTCTACTGCAGTATCAACGATGCGGACATTACCAATTTCCCCTGCTTTTGCAATACGGAGTTGTTGGTAAGAGTTGAGTAGAGCGGTATAGAGTTGCTGTTTTACTTCAACTTCACGGTATAGCTGTAAATAGCGGCGTTGTAAATCTGGAAGTTTTTTTAATGTGGCATTGAGTTCAGCAATTTTGCTATTAATTGCCCCCAATTGTGCATTCATTTGCTGCATCACTGGGTGTTCGCTGGTGTATTTTGCAGACGCCTCAGCTACTTTTTGCTCTAATTCAGCTTTTTGAGTTTCAAGAGTGACGCTTTGAGTTAAATATAGCTCAGATTCTTTAGTGACATCGACAGTATTAAACTCTTGACGGAATTTGTTAAATTCACGTTCTGCGACATCAAGCTGTTGTTTCAATTCAGGGAGTTGTTCATCCAAGAATTTTAAAGTTTGTGCACTTTCAGCTGAACTGCGTTCAATATTTTGCTGGCTATAGGCTGCTAAAATTGAATTGAGTACTTGGGTAATATGTTCTTTATCTTGACCCTGATAATTTAATCCAAGGACACCGGTCATTTTCCCTTTTTCAGCAACCGAAAAATTCTCTAAAATATTATCAACTGCAGCAGGTAAAGATTGCTTTTGAATTAGGTAGTGATCTTTTAACTTGTCGCGGGTAAAAATCGAAATATCCCACGATCCATCAGTGGTATGTAATGAATTCGCTTGATTGAGCTTCGCAGTCAGAATTTTTTCTTCAGTTTCGGTATCTATCAGTGTAATGAGATTATCTTCGAAGCTTAAACTGAGGTCTTTATCACGATATACGTTAGGCACATTAAATTGACGGACTTCAAAACTTTTTTCATCGTCTTTAAAAGTTACTGATTTATTTTTATATTCTGTGACATATTCATGTGGAGAAAATAGGCGATCAATAAATGAATTCTCTGTACCCGAAACTTTAAGATCAAGATGCAAATTTTGAATCACAGTACCTAGAACTAAGCGTGATTTAAGAATCTCAATTTCTGTTTGGGCAGGTTGTTTTTGATCAATCATGCTTGATAGATCACCCAAGAGTGCTGCTGAAGTTCCTTTACTTTCCTCAACCTGTACCAGTGCATTTACTGCGTAGGTATCAGGCGTGGTTCTTAAATAAAGCAGGGCACAAACGAGACTTAAAATTACACATAAAGCAATTAACTTCCATTGTGCAATCAGAGAGAAAAATAATTCTTTTAAATCAATTGTATCTTCTGTATTGGTATTTTGGCTCATAATCGTACATCAAAAGTTAAATATGTTTAGTCCAATCCGCAACGCAAGACTGGATCAATTGTGAAGTTTGGTCAAAAAAGGCCTGATCATGCTGGTATGGATCGGGAACATTTTTACCTTGCCAATGACCTAAACGAAAAGTCTTTCCCTTTGCAAATGGCCATGTCTGTTCAATATGCTTTTGTTGATTTGAACTCATGACCAAAATTAAATCTGATTTTTTGATCAGTTCAGCATTTAATTTTTGGGCAATATGTCCACTCATATCGATGCCAATTTTTTGCATACAGTATTGAGCTTTTTCATCTGCTGCATGTCCAATCATACCTGAGATTCCCGCTGAATAAATATTCAGATCGGGATGAGCTTTTTTTAGGAGATATTCTGCCATAGGGCTTCGGCAAATATTACCTACACAGACCACCAAAATATTTTTAAATAACATTATTGGCCCAATCTGTCCATGTTATAGATCATATTTGAGAAAGGAATCACTTGATTGATCACACGCTGCCAACGAGCTAAACCGGATGCATCAACATACACAATATCATTGCTACGCATTTTGAACTGGTTTGCGAGACCAAAATCACCGATACTGGTCAAATCTAAATGGTAAATTTCAGTCATTGGGCTATTCATATCGCTACGCACAACGTATATTTTACCTCGACTCGCTGAAAGTGAGTTAATCCCTAGACTTTCCCCCAGGACATCACTGAGGCTCATGCCTTGTTCACGCATGGGTAAAGATTGGTTTTTTCCAGACTCTCCCATCACATAAATTTTTTGGTTTTCACGGGAGTTGACATAAATTGTGTCATTCGGTTTGATGAGTAAGTTGTGTAAAGAATATCCAGCTTTTTCAAGTTCAATACTATTGAGTACATAACTTTGACCATTTCTAACTAAGGTTAAAGATGCATTGTCACCAAATTGACTATTTACTCCGCCCGCCATACCTAAAGCAGTATAAATACTTGTCGGCTGATCGGTTAGATTAAACTGACCACCTTTCATTACATTACCTTGAACCGAAAAACGTTGTCCTTGGTAGGAAAGTACGCGAACAATCACATCTGGGGTTTTTAAGTAACGAGCAAGTTGGCTGCGTAATTCCTGATTGACTTGTGTCAGCGATTTTCCTGCAGCTTTATATCGGCCAATAATTGGAAATTGGATATAGCCACTTTGATCAATTTGGTAGCCATTAGAAATAATGGCATCTTGATTGTTAATTGTATTTGTGGGTGGTGTAATTTCAGGGTATGCCCATAAATAAATAGATAAAATATCACCCGGATTTAAACGATAACTTTTTTGTTGTTGATTGAACAGATGGGCAAAATTTTGCTGATTTACTTGGGCGGGTTGAACAGCAACTAAATTTTCTTGAGTTAGTTTAATAACATTGACTGTCGAGCCTAAATCAGTTTGAAATGTGCCTTCTTTAGGAAGGTCATAGGTTTGTAAGCCTGAAGTAATGGCACAACCCGTCATACTTAGACTCAAAGCTAACATACAGCTATAACGATAGTAACTCACTCGAATACAAATCCTATTTATAAAATATTTGAATCATTGAAATACGGGTTTAAGTACCCAAATTACTCATTTTAGAATGTTAAGTTTATACTATTCACCTTGTAGAATATAGCTTTACATTTGTTTTAAATCGTAAGTTTAATCAAGACTTGCATGGATGAATATCTTTTTAAAGATCTTATTGTTATTTGAATTTTTTTAAATATACAAAGTTGGTTTTATAGGGTGAATTGTTTAATCCTATAAATATTTTTGATTAAAATTACAGTCCTCATAGAACATCATTACACAATCGAAATTTGATTTTCTGATATAATTTAACGCTATTTACAACATAACGATGATTGATGATTCATCGATGACATAGGCTTCAGTATGTTACAACTCTCCGAATTAAAAATTGCCATAATCGGATTAGGTTATGTCGGTTTACCGCTAGCTGTTGAGTTTGGAAAAAAAGTTCCCGTGGTGGGTTTTGATATTCATCAAAAGCGTATTGATGAGCTACAGAGCGGACAAGATCATACTTTAGAAGTTTCACCAGAAGAATTAAAGCAAGCAACGCATTTAAGCTACACCACGAACTTACAGCAGTTAGTAGACTGTAATTTCTTTATTGTTACAGTTCCAACACCGATTGATGAATATAAGCAGCCAGATCTAACGCCATTAGTGAAAGCCTCAGAAAGCATTGCAAAAGTGTTGAAAAAAGGTGATGTGGTTGTTTATGAATCGACCGTTTATCCGGGTGCAACAGAAGAAGTCTGTATTCCTGTTTTAGAGAAAAATTCAGGCTTAATATTCAATCAGGATTTTTATGCAGGCTATAGCCCTGAACGAATTAATCCGGGCGATAAACTGCACCGTGTGACGAATATTTTAAAAATCACTTCGGGTTCAACACCTGAAGTTGCTGATTATGTTGATGAAGTCTATAACCTGATTATTGAAGCAGGCACACATAAAGCAGCCAGCATCAAAGTAGCTGAAGCTGCGAAGGTGATTGAAAATACACAGCGCGATGTGAATATTGCCTTAATTAATGAATTGGCATTGATTTTCAATAAAATGGGCATTGATACCGAAGCGGTATTACAAGCGGCAGGTACTAAATGGAATTTCTTACCATTCCGCCCAGGTTTGGTTGGTGGTCACTGTATCGGCGTTGACCCGTACTACCTAACCCATAAAGCACAAGCGATTGGCTACAACCCTGAAATTATTTTAGCGGGTCGCCGTTTAAATGATGGTATGGGCGCTTATGTGGTCACTCAGTTGGTGAAAGCCATGCTGAAAAAACGCATTCAAGTAGAAGATGCCAAAGTCTTAATTTTAGGTTTAAGCTTTAAAGAAAACTGTCCGGATATCCGCAATACCCGCATCATTGATATTGTGAATGAGCTGAAAGAATACCATATTGATGCCGATATCTATGATCCTTGGGTTGATGGCGTTGAGGCTGAACATGAGTACGGCATTAGCCCAGTACAGGCGCTGGAAAATGGCAAGTATGATGCTGTAATTTTGGCTGTTGCTCATCACCAGTTTAAAGATATGGGCGTAGATGCCATCCGTGCTTTGGGTAAAGCTGATCATGTGCTGTATGACTTGAAATACGTGTTATCTCAAGCCGAATCTGATCTTCGTTTGTAAGAGGGCCATACCAAAATGAATCAATATCAACAGGTATGTGAAAACCTTAAAATAGCGCCTAAAACATGGCTGGTAACTGGAGTTGCTGGATTTATTGGTTCAAACTTGCTTGAAACTTTATTAAAGCTGAATCAAACCGTAGTGGGTTTAGATAACTTTGCCACAGGTCATCAGCATAATTTGGATGAAGTGCAAAGTTTAGTGACTGCTGAGCAATGGGCAAAATTCAGTTTTATTGAAGGTGATATTCGCCAATTTTCCGACTGCCAAAAAGCCTGTGCAGGCGTGGATTATGTCCTGCATGAAGCCGCTTTAGGTTCTGTACCGCGTTCGATTGCCGATCCGATCATCACCAATGACACCAATATTAGCGGTTTCTTAAATATGCTCACTGCTGCGCGTGATGCAGGTGTTGCCAGCTTTACATATGCAGCCAGCAGTTCGACTTATGGTGATCATCCTGCATTGCCAAAAGTAGAAGAAAATATTGGTAATCCGCTTTCACCGTATGCAGTGACCAAATACGTGAATGAACTATACGCCGATGTTTTTGCACGCAGCTACGGTTTTAAAGCGATTGGTTTACGTTACTTCAATGTCTTTGGTCAACGCCAAGATCCAAACGGCGCTTATGCTGCGGTGATTCCGAAATGGACGGCATCGATGATCGCGGGTGAAGATGTCTTCATCAATGGTGATGGTGAAACCAGTCGTGATTTCTGTTTTATTGATAATACGGTTCAAGCCAATATTTTGGCGGCGACAGCATCGGATGAAGCGAAAAACCAAGTGTATAACGTGGCTGTGGGTGACCGTACTACGTTGAATGAGTTATATCGTGCCATTCAGGTGGCACTTGCTGAAAATGCGGTGAACTTTGAGCGCGATCCTGTGTACCGTGATTTCCGAGCTGGTGATGTACGTCATTCACAAGCCAGCATTGCCAAAATTGAGCAAGGCTTGGGTTATGCACCGCAGTTTAAAATTGCCGAAGGCATTCAACTGGCGATGCGTTGGTACGTAAACAACTTAAAATGATATTGAACAGATGATTGCGAAAATTTTCGCAAAGTATCAGTCGATTGGGCTGATTACCTTAAGTTTACTGGCAGGTGCGATAATGACATTTATCGCACTTCCTGTTTTAACACGCCTATATTCTGTTGCTGACTTTGGGGCTTACGGGATTGCATTGGCGATAGTCAGTGTTATATCGACGGTGGCGAATTTACGTCTTGATCAAGCTTTATTGGTTGCCGAAGAAGGTGATAAAAAAAGCCTGATCTTTGAAGGGGCTATATTCTCAACAGTAATCGCTGTGATGAGTGGCATCGTTATCAGCGTGATTTTAAATGTTGAAATGGCGTTTGCTGTGGCAACGGGTGTGCTTGCCAATACCCTGATTCAAAGCCTATATAATTATCAATTTTCCGCACATAAAGAATATTTTTGTGCAGGTTTAAATATTTTTAGAAGTGCCATTGTCGTGTTGGTGCAACTCTCGTTGCCATTCGTGATGCAGATCAGCTTGGTGAATAGTTATAACGTCAGCTCGATTATCATGATTGTGGCGGTGCTGATTTATTTACTAAAGAATCAACTGTATCAAGTGAGTTGGCAAGCATTTAAACATTACAAAGATTTTATTTATGCCAATACACCTCATGCCTTGCTGAATAGTTTTTCGCATAATTTGCCTTACTATGTGGTGTCGCATTTTGTCGGTGTGCAGGCGATGGGCTTCTATGCCATTGTCGAAAGGACTTTGCGTGTTCCGATTAATTTGATTTCGCAAACTTTGCGTCAGTTCTTTATTCGCAAATTTAAAACCACGGATTCCAATCAAAGTGCTTTAAAGGCGAGTGTACTACTCAGTCTGGTTTCACTGCCATTATTTGCTTTGGTCTTTGTATTGCCTGAATCTTTATATTTATGGGTTTTTGGCAGTGAATGGGTGGGTATTTCGAGCTATTTCCAAATTTTAGCTTTGGGCTATTGGGCGATTTTCTGTAATCCGCCAAGCTCAGCTTTTCTGATTGCTAAGCGCAATAGCCAAGTGCTGTTTAAGTTGCAAATCGTAGAACTCATGATTAAGTTCGCTTTATTTGCAGGCTTCTATGCAGTCTTTGCTGATAAAGTATATATGTTGCTTGCGGTGCCTGTAGCACTGATCATTTATAACTTTGCCATTTTATATGTGGTGTGGAGAAACAAAAACTGATGTTTTTTAAAATCTTAAAATACATGAATTGGTTTGCTTCACAGTGCCGTAAAGTGATGTACAACATGGCATTTGGCACGCAATTCCGTTACTTCGGCAAAGGCTGTACAGTCGAAATCAGCGGACAAGTGAAGATCGGCAACAATGTTTATATTGGCGATCATGTCAGTTTAATCGTCGAGCAAGGTGCGATTTTAGAAATTGCAGATCACAGTTTTATTGGTGAAAGCTGTTATATCAAATGCTTTGGTGGCAAGGTGTCGATTGGTCAAGACGTCAGCATTAACTCGAAGTCTTTTATCAATGGCTGTGGTGGTATCACCATTGGCCATAACACCCGTATTGGTACGCAAAGTATTATCATCGCCAGCAACCATAAATTTGGTGAACCTGATCTGTTGGTGAAAGATGCGATTACCAAGCAGGGCGTGAGTTTGGGGCAAAATATTTGGCTTGGCGCACGGGTTACGATACTTGATGGTGTAACTATTGCCGATGATAGTGTAATTGGCGCCTGTAGTTTGGTATCTAAACCTTTGCCTGAATCAGGGGTGTATGTCGGTATTCCGGCCAAAAAAATCAAATCTGTGTAAAGTGCTATGCGTATCGTAAAACACATTTTCAGCGTAAAATATTCAGCTTAATTTTCTCCCTTTTGATTTTCTGGTCCTGACATAGGTCATACGTATGGCATTTATGGTTTCTGCTTTTCGACAGCTGTTTGATCTTGCTTATTTTATGGCGAAGGGCAGTGTGGCTTATGCACGTAAAAAAGGTGTGAAAGTCGGTGAAAACTGCCGAATCTATATTAAAAGTTGGGGCTCAGAACCGTTCTTGGTCAGTATTGGCGATCATGTGACGGTCACTTCAGGAGTGAAATTTATTACCCATGATGGCAGTACTTGTTTAATCAAAGATGAGCAAGGTAAACGCTACCAACGCTTTGCCCCAATTCAAGTCGGTTCGCATGTGTTTATTGGGGTCAATACAATCGTTATGCCCGGTGTGAGCATTGGTTCAAATGTAGTGATTGGCGCAGGCTCAGTGGTGACCAAAGACATTCCTGATCATAGTGTGGCGATTGGTGTACCTGCCAAAGTGGTATCCAGTTTTGCCGACTACCAAGCCAAAATTCAAAGTACCTGTGCCAGTGATACTGACTTAGCTGGTATTACGGATTATCGTGAGCGGGTGGAACGTGCCATGGCGATTCAAGCCTCAAAAACACTGCATTAATATTCTCCCATTTTAAAATTTAGGTCTGATTATGTTGAATAAAGTCATGTTCTTTTTGCCGAGCTTGGGCGGTGGCGGTGCAGAACGTACAGTCATTCAACTCGCTAACAGCTTTGCTGAACAAGGTCTGAATATTCATTTGGGCGTGTGTGATGTCACAGGTGATAAAGCTAAGCTGTTGCCTGAAGTCAGCCGGAAAATTCAATTGGTCAATTTTAATTGCGGTCGGGTGATGAATAGCATTACACCGTTAAAGATGAAGCTGAAAGCTGAGCACTATGATTGTTTGGTGGCAACGCAAACCCATACCAATATTGTGGCGGGCATTGCCAAAAAGCTGGCAGGCGTTCAAACCGCATTAATTTTCCGTGAAGTATCGACGCCATCTAAGAATTTGAAATTGCAGGGCATTGCCAAATTTGTGCTGAAAACTTTGGTGAATTGGACCTATCCCATGGCCCAGCAAGTGGTTTGTGTCTCTAAAGGCGTAGAAGCCGATTTTCGTGAATATTATGCTTATAAGAAAAATAATCTGAGCACCATTTATAACCCTGTACTAGATGATGCCTATTTTGAAAAACTGAAAGTGCCCGTCACACACAAATTTTTCAATGAAAGCAATAAAGTGATTTTGGCGGTAGGTCGCCTGACTGAAGCAAAAAACTTTGGTTTTTTGATCCGTTCTTTTAAAGCCTTACATGATCAGCATTCTGAAACCCGATTATTGATTTTAGGTGAGGGCGAACTGCGTGCAGAGTTTGAGGCTTTAGTTGCTGAATTGGGTTTAAAAGACGTGGTGGATTTGCCGGGCTTTGATGCCAATCCATACGCTTATTTTAAATATGCATCGCTATTTGTTTTAAGCTCGAATTGGGAAGGCTTGCCGGGTGTACTTATTCAAGCCTTAGCCTCTAAAGTGAAAGTGGTGAGTACCAACTGTCCAAGTGGACCAATGGAAATTCTAGAAAACTCTAAGTTTGGTTTATTGGTTGAATGTAATGATCAGGCAGGTTTAACCCAAGCGATGCAACAGGCAATTTTTGCAGATTATGTGCGATATCAAGATGCTGATTTTGAATCACATATTCAGCAGTTTCATAAGCAAACCGTGCTCAAGCAGTATTTGCGAATGATGGAGTCGGCGGCATGAGCAAACCCTTGATGGTACATGTGATCACCAACTTTGCAGGCGTGGGTGGTGCCGAAATGATGTTGGCACGCTTAATTCAGCAAACTGAACATGACTATCAGCACGTGATCATTGCACTGATGAAAACTTCCGAGGTGTATCAAAGTACTTTAGAGCGTTGTCAGTCGCATTATGCGCTCGGTTGGAATGGTTTAAATACGCTGAGTACGGTGAGTCAGCTGCGCGCATTACTCAAAAAGCTACAGCCCACAACGGTGCAATGCTGGATGTACCATGCCAATGCATTGACCAGTCTGAGTGTTATTGGTTTAGCGAAAAAACCAAAGGTCGTATGGGGTATTCATCATTCTCTTGCTTCTCCTAAAGATGAATCAATCAGCACCAAGATTGCCTTGGGCATAAGCAAAATACTGTCACAGCAACCTAGTGCTATTATTTATTGTGCGCATTCGTCCATGCAGCAGCATCAGGCCTTCGGCTTTAAAAATGGCAATAGCCAAGTGATTGCCAATGGCGTATTTCTCGATAAGTTTCAGCCTAATCCCCAATTGCATGAACCAACCGTGATTGGTTTTGCAGGGCGTTACCATACGGCCAAGGGCTATCCCTATTTGTTTGAAGCTATGGGTTTGCTGAAAGATAAAAACATCATCTTTAAAATTGCAGGCAGCGGTGCAAGCCTAGAGAATCATGAAGTGAAAACTATGTTCGAGCAGTATCAGCTAGATGCTCAAAAAGTGTATTTGCTTGATCAAATCTCAGATATGCCTGCTTTTTATCAGTCGATAGATGCCTTTTTGATGACGTCAATTACCGAAGGTTTTCCGAATGTCTTGGTAGAAGCGATGGCATCAGGTTTGCCCTGCATCAGCACCGATGTAGGTGATGCGCAATATATTGTGCAAGAGCTTGGCGAAATTGTACCGCCACGTAATGCTCAAGCGTTGGCAGAGGCGATTTTGTCATATCTACATAAAACTGAAGCAGAAAAACAAGCCTTAAAACAAGCAGCGCGTGAACGGGTCGAGCAGAATTTCAGTATTGCGACCGTTAGCCGTCAATATATGCAGGTGTGGAGCCAACAGGCATGAAATTTTTAATGATCAGCAGTTTTTTGCCTTCTGTTTTAAATTTCCGCGGGAAACTGTTGGAAGCTATTCATGCACAAGGCTACGAAATTCATATTATGGCGCCTGAATTCGCATCATTCCCTGAAGAACAGCAAAAACTGCAAGCCCTTGGCTATCATCTGCATGAAATTCCCATGCAGCGCACAGGCACCAATCCACTGGCAGATTTAAAACTGTTAAAACATCTTTATCAGCAAATCCGTCAAATTCAGCCTGACTATGTGCTGTCTTATACCATTAAACCAGTCATTTACGGCACGCTGGCTGGATGGCTTGCAAAAGTACCACATCGTTTTGCTTTAATTACCGGTCTAGGTTATGCCTTCCAAAATGTAGAATCGGGCAAACGCAGTCTGTTTCAAAAACTGGTGCATGGTTTATATGCACAGGCTTTAAAACATAGCGACAAAGTCTTTTTCCAAAATCCGGATGATCTCAAATTATTTCAAGAGATGCATTTGCTTGACGCTGAAAAACCGACGGTGGTGGTGAATGGCTCAGGGGTCAATGTACAAGACTTTGATGTATTGCCCTTACCGCAAAATGATGCGGGGACAGTCAAAGCCTCATTCTTACTGATTGCACGTTTGCTCGGTGATAAAGGCGTACGTGAATATGCCGAAGCCGCACGGATCATCAAAGCAAAACACCCAGCAACAGAGTTTCATTTGGTCGGTTGGATTGATGATAATCCTTCGGCCATTTCACAAGCTGAACTTGATGAATGGATTGCCGATGGTCGCCTCAAATATTGGGGCAAACTCAGTGACGTGCGTCCTACAATTGCAGAAAGCTCGGTCTATGTATTGCCGTCCTACCGTGAAGGTACGCCACGTACGGTATTAGAGGCGATGGCGATGGGTCGAGCGATTATTACCACTGATGCACCGGGTTGTCGTGAAACGGTATCGCACGGTGTGAATGGTTATTTGGTCGGGGTGAAGTCTATAGATGATTTGGTGCAATGCATGCAATACTTTATTGAAGATCCAAAATTGATTGAATATATGGGGCAGCGTTCACGTGAAATCGCGCTGAATAAATATGATGTGCATCAAGTGAATAAGCACATGATGGCTGAAATGGATATCCATTAAAGGCGATTCATCGAATTTTAGAGGCGATCCAGATGACTTTAAAATATATAAAAAGTGATTTATACCGCTATACGGGCAATCTTGGTTTTAAATCATTTTTGAAAACTTATTTATTCAATCGCGGTTTTAATTTTTCATTTTGGCTGCGTTTAGCCAGTGCAAAATCATTTTGGGCGAAGCTGGCTTATCCAATTTATTATTATAAAAAAAAGCAGTACGGCATAGATATTCATACCACAACTCAAATTGGCTATGGCTTGTTTATTGGTCATGGCGGGCCACTGGTTGTTAACCCTACGACTGTGCTTGGCAATAATGTGAATTTATCACAATTTACAACGATTGGTGCCAATGGTGGGCGTAAAGCTGCAGAAATTGGTGACAATGTTTATATTGGGCCGAATGTTTGCATCATTGAGCATGTCAAAATTGGCAATAATGCCACTATTGGTGCGGGCAGCGTTGTGACGAAAGATATTCCTGAAAATGCAACTGCAGTAGGAAACTACGCGAAGGTTATTAGCATGAATAATCCAGGTCATGCAGTCAATCGTCGTTGGATAGACCTCTAAACTGCTATATTCTTTGGCAGCTTTTAGAATGGGGACTACTTGAGTCCCTTTGGCCGTTAAAATATTTTACAAATCTGATGGCGTCGAACAGGGTATAATCATTGCTAGAAATGGATACCATTCCCCCATCTTTATCTAACCTTAAGAGTGAACCATGTTAAAGCGCTTATTGGATATTGTTATCGCATCATCTGCGCTGGTGCTGCTGTCTCCTGTTTATGCTTTAGTGGCTTATAAGGTGAAAAAGAATTTAGGTTCGCCAGTCTTATTTCGTCAGGTACGTCCGGGTCTGCATGGTAAACCGTTTGAAATGGTGAAGTTCCGAACCATGAAAGATGCACTTGATGCGCAGGGTAATCCATTACCTGACAGTGAGCGTCTGACGTCATTCGGAAAAATGCTCCGTGCCACCAGTTTGGATGAAATGCCTGAACTGTGGAATGTGATTAAAGGCGATATGAGTATTGTCGGACCACGACCATTATTGATGGAATATTTACCGCTCTATAATCGTGAGCAGGCCAAGCGTCATCATGTGCGTCCGGGCATTACAGGTCATGCTCAAGTGAATGGTCGCAATGCCATTTCATGGGAAAAAAAGTTTGAACTCGATACTTGGTATGTGGAAAATCAGTCCTTATGGCTCGATTTTAAAATCATGCTAAAAACCGTGAAAAAAGTGATTGCCAAGGATGATATCAGTGCCGAAGGCGAAGCCACCATGACAAAATTTACCGGCACACCGGAACAAAAATAATGACAACACTCTATGCGATTTATGGGGCTTCAGGTTGTGGACGTAGCCTGATGCCTGTCGCGCGTCAGCAATTGGTACGTCAAGGTGATGCGTCTGAAATTATCTTTATCGATGATGCTTTAACAGAGATTGGTGTGGTGAATGGTCATCGTGCCATGAATTACTCAGCATTTTTAAATGAATCAGCATCGACAAAATACGTGCAAATAGCGATTGCCAATAGTCATGTACGCGAAAAAATCGCTCAGCGTTTAGAAGCAGATGGCATTCAGCTTTGGTCGATCGCTGCGGACCATGTGGTTTTAATGGATCAAATTGAACTCGCTGAAGGTTCTGCTTTGAGTACTTTTGTCAGCATTGGCTCAAATGTCAAAATCGGCAAGTGTTTTCATGCCAATTTATACAGTTATGTCGAGCATGATTGTGTGATTGGAGATTTTGTTACTTTCGCGCCAGGCGTAAAATGCAACGGCAATATTCATATACACGCGCATGCCTATATTGGCGCGGGTGCGATGATTAAGCAGGGCACACCTGATCAGCCTTTAGTGATTGGTGCAGGTGCGATTGTGGGTATGGGTGCTGTCGTGACCAAAAGTGTACCCGCAGGCGTCACTGTGGTCGGTAATCCCGCCCGAATTGTGACTTCAAAATAGATTTTTAAACTCGATTTTTAGACTGGGAAAATTCCATGTTAAACAGTGCATTTGAGCCTTGGCCAAGCTTTACCCAAGCAGAAGCCGATGCGGTGTCAAAGGTCCTATTATCCAATAAAGTGAATTATTGGACAGGTCAGGAATGCCGTGAATTCGAAAAGGAATTTGCACAGTTTGCAGGAACCAAGCATGCAGTTGCCGTTGCCAATGGTACAGTGGCTTTAGATTTAGCCCTCAAAGCTTTGGGTGTGGGTGCAGGGGATGACGTGATTGTCACCTCACGGACTTTCTTGGCATCAGCAAGTTCAATTGTCACCGCAGGTGCCAATCCGATTTTTGCCGATGTTGAACTCGATTCACAAAATATTTCACGCCGTACCATTGAAGCGGTTTTAACACCCAATACCAAAGCGATTATTTGTGTGCATTTGGCAGGTTGGATGTGTGATATGGATCCGATCATGCAATTGGCTGAGGAAAAAGGCATTTTTGTAATTGAAGACTGTGCCCAAGCACATGGCGCGATGTACAAAGGCAAATCGGCAGGTTCAATTGGTCATATTGGGGCGTGGTCATTCTGCCAAGACAAGATTATGACTACAGGCGGTGAAGGCGGGATGGTCACCACCAATGATGAAGGTCTTTGGAAAACAATGTGGTCGTATAAAGATCACGGTAAAAACTTTGATAGCGTCTATAACAAGCAACATCCACCGGGTTTCCGTTGGTTGCATGACTCATTTGGCACCAACTGGCGCATGATGGAAATGCAAGCGGTCATTGGTCGTCTGCAACTCAAACAAATGTCTGAATGGACGGCAAAACGTAATGCCAATATGGCACGTATCCAAGCAGTATTTGAAAATAGTCCTTACTTTACCGTAGCGAAACCATCTAGAGACTATGTACATGCCGCTTATAAATGCTATGTGCAAGTCAATGTTGATGCTTTGCCAGAAGGCTGGTCACGTGACCGCATCATGGCGGAAATTTCATCTCAAGCTGTTCCATGCTTTAGTGGATCATGTTCAGAAGTATATTTAGAAAAAGCCTTTGATGGCACAGCATGGCGTCCAAAACAATCATTGCCACAAGCAAAACAACTCGGTGAAAGCAGTTTGATGTTCTTGGTACATCCAACATTGTCGGATGCCAGCCTGCAAAAAACCGTGGATGTCATTACGCAAGTCATCGCAAAAATCTAAACCTGAAAAGCGCGTATAATAATACGCGCGAATATTCCCTTGACCTGATTCGAGCACGTTGTGAAAGACATTATCCGATCTATAGCATCACTACCGCGTCGCCAAAAGCAAATTGTTTTGGTGCTGATGGATATCTGTGTTTTACCGTTGATGATGTGGCTGGCTTATGCCATTCGTTTGGCGCGTCCGAATGTACAGGTCATGCAAGGTTTAGATGCTTGGTATATCTATGTCGGTATTTTTGGCATTGCAATTTTTGCTTTGCTCGGGATTTACCGCGCAATTGTCCGTTCTTTTAATGAAGACTATTTGTTGCGAATTTTAATCGGGACATTTATTCAAATCGTGGCCTTGTATACGATTAAAAAACTGAATGTTGCTTTTATACCTATGAGTATTCCACTGATGTATGGCTTTATGCTTTTTTCATACATGTGGTGGAGCCGTGCAGTCATTCGTTATGCAACATTAAAAACCTTTGCCAAAAAGCAAAGCCGTAAGCGCGTGGCAATTTATGGTGCAGGCTTAGCAGGTCAGCAAATTGCCGCTGCTTTAAACCGTTCAGATGACTATTTACCAGTGTGTTTTATCGATGATAAACGCTCTTTAAAAGGACAGTCATTAAGCGGTTTAAAGATTTATTCACCCAAAAAAGCACAAACTAAATTGGGTAAATTTGGTATTGAAGAAGTCTTACTTGCCATGCCTTCTGTTGGACGTGCACGAAAAAAAGAGATTATTGAATCTTTTGATTCGGCAGATGTCAAAATTATGGAGTTGCCTGGGGTCACCCAGTTGGTCGATGGGCAAGTCCAAGTCTCTGATATTCGTGAAGTGGATATTATTGATTTACTGGGGCGTGATCCTGTACCGCCTAAAGCTGAATTGTTAGAAAAAAACATTAAAAATAAAGTGGTCATGGTGACAGGAGCAGGGGGGTCGATCGGCTCTGAGTTATGCCGTCAGATCGTGAAGCATCAGCCGAAATTGCTGGTGCTGTTTGAAATGTCTGAATTTGCTTTGTATTCAATTGACCGTGAATTGCAGGCATCTGATATACACATTATTCCAGTCTTAGGTTCTGTCACCAATCAGTCAAAACTGGAACGTATATTGCAACAATATGCGGTACAAACGGTGTATCACGCGGCGGCTTATAAGCATGTGCCGCTTGTGGAGGCAAATCCTTTTGAAGGTATTTACAATACCTCAATTGGTACACAGCGCAGTGTGGATGCTGCGGTGAATCAAAATGTTGAAACTTTTGTATTAATTTCAACGGATAAAGCCGTGCGTCCAACCAATGTGATGGGCGCTTCTAAACGTATGGCAGAGCTGTATTGTCAGGGTTTAGCATCGACCAATCCAAAGACTCAAATCAGTATTGTACGTTTTGGTAATGTGCTGGGTTCATCAGGTTCTGTAGTGCCATTGTTTAAAAAGCAAATTGCCCAAGGTGGTCCTGTGACAGTGACACATCCTGAAGTAACGCGTTACTTTATGACCATTCCAGAGGCTGCACAGCTGGTGATTCAAGCAGGGGCAATGGGTACTGGTGGTGATGTATTTTTATTAGATATGGGTGAGCCAGTTAAAATTGTAGACTTAGCCAAACAAATGATTCGCTTGAGTGGTTTTAAGCCTGCAGATGAAAAAGGGCTTGGGGATATTAAGATTGAATTTACAGGGCTAAGACCAGGTGAGAAATTGTACGAGGAGCTATTAATAGATGCAGAAAATGTTGAAAAAACAAAGCATGAGCGGATTTTAAAATCTTTTGAGCAATTTTATAGCATTAAAGAAATGAAGGAAGTTTATGTAAATTTTGAAAAGATACATAAAGATGAAGATAGGTTGAGTTTGCATAAAATCCTTGAAAATCATGTGGATGGATTTGTTAGGTAAAAATACAATCTGATTATATTATAATGAGAGAATTATATTTAAATAAAATGAAGCGTATTTTTCGCAGATTTTGTAAAAAATATGTATAATTCCTCGCGTTAAAATTTTTTGAATGATTATTTTATAAGTTATGGCAATTATTATGCCTGCAATTTACTTTGAAACATAATGTAAATGAATGCCAATGGAATAATGGGACATGTGCATATATTTAACCAAGAAGAGCGGTGAGGACGAATGTCTAAAATAACAGTAGTTGGTACGGGTTATGTGGGGCTTTCAAATGCGATGCTTTTCGCAGAGAAACATGAAGTTACTGCATTAGATATAGATAAACATCGTGTAAATTTGTTACAACAATTAAAATCACCCATCCAAGATGAGTTAATTGAACAGTATCTCACTAAAAAAAATATTCACTTTAAAGTGACGATGGATCAGCATGAAGCTTATGCTATGGCTGATTTTATTATTGTTGCAACACCAACAAACTATGATGAGAGCACAAATTATTTTGATACAAGCTCAATCGAGCAAGTATTAGCTTATTTAAGTGAAATTCAAAGTAAATCGATCATTATTATTAAATCGACAATACCAGTTGGTTTTACAGCAAAAATGCAAAATCAATATTCAGATTTACATATTGTATTTGCCCCAGAGTTTTTGCGTGAAGGCAAAGCACTCTTTGATAACTTGTACCCATCGCGGATTGTCGTTGGTGAAAAAAGTGATGTTGGTGAGACCATTGGGCTTTTATTTAAAAATTCTTGCTTAAAAGATGATGTTGATGTTTTGTTGATGGACGCAACTGAAGCAGAAGCAGTTAAATTGTTTTCAAATACATATTTGGCAATGCGTGTAGCTTATTTTAATGAGCTAGATAGTTATTGTGCACTTCGTGGTTTAAATTCGAAAGATATTATTCAGGCTGTTGGTTTAGATCCACGCATTGGTTCGCATTATAATAATCCATCATTTGGCTATGGTGGTTATTGCTTACCTAAAGATACCAAACAGCTTTTAGCAAATTATCAAGATGTACCTCAGAGCTTAATTTCTGCCATTATTCAATCGAATACCACACGTAAAGATTTTATTGCAGAAGAAATATTGAAAAAATCACCTAAGGTTGTTGGAATTTATCGTTTGGTGATGAAAGCGGGCAGTGATAACTTTAGGCAGTCTGCAATACAAGGCATTATGAAACGCCTTAAAGCAAAAGGCATTGAGTTGGTAATTTATGAGCCAGCTTTGCATGAGGGCGCATTTTATAATTCAAAAGTATTAACAGATATTCACGAGTTTAAAGCCACTGCTGATATTATTATTGCAAATAGAATAGTGGCAGATTTGGATGATGTGTTAGATAAAGTGTATACACGTGATTTATTTGGCGATAATTAATACCATTTATATTTAATAACTTGATTGGAATTTAACGATGAAAAAAGCACTGATTACGGGGATTACAGGTCAGGATGGTTCTTACCTTGCAGAATTTTTATTAGAAAAAGGTTACGAAGTACACGGTATTAAGCGTCGTTCTTCATTATTTAATACACAGCGTATTGACCATATTTATCAAGACCCACATGAGTCTCATGCTCGTTTACACTTACATTATGGTGATCTAACTGATACATCAAACTTGACGCGTATTTTGGCGGAAGTTCAACCTGATGAAGTTTATAACTTAGGTGCACAGTCACATGTGGCAGTGTCATTTGAATCACCAGAATACACTGCAGATGTAGATGCGATTGGTACACTACGTTTATTGGAAGCAATCCGCTTTTTAGGCTTAGAAAAGAAAACTAAATTTTATCAAGCCTCTACTTCTGAGTTGTATGGTTTAGTCCAAGAAATTCCACAAAAAGAAACAACGCCGTTCCATCCACGTTCACCGTATGCAGTAGCTAAAATGTATGCCTATTGGATTGCAGTGAACTACCGTGAAGCGTATGGCATGTTTGCATGTAATGGTATTTTATTTAACCATGAGTCACCACGACGTGGTGAAACCTTTGTAACACGTAAAATTACCCGTGGTTTAGCCAATATTGCTCAAGGCTTAGACCAGTGTTTATATATGGGTAATTTAGATTCACTGCGTGACTGGGGCCATGCTAAAGATTATGTACGTATGCAATGGATGATGTTACAGCAAGATCAGCCTGAAGATTTTGTTATTGCGACAGGTGTTCAGTATAGTGTGCGTCAATTTATTGAATGGTCAGCACTTGAACTTGGCATTACTTTGGAATTCACGGGTACGGGTGTGGATGAAAAAGGTATTGTCGTTAAGGTAGAAGGTGATGATGCACCTTCAGTGAATGTTGGGGATGTATTGATTGCTGTAGATCCGCGTTATTTCCGCCCTGCTGAAGTTGAAACATTACTTGGTGACCCATCTAAAGCAAAAGAAGTCCTTGGCTGGACACCTGAAATTACAGTGCAAGAAATGTGTGCTGAAATGGTGGCTGAAGATTTGAAAGAAGCACAACGTATTGCATTATTAAAAGCCCATGGTCATAACGTATCTGTATCTTTGGAGCACTAACAAATGTCAGTTGATTTAAATCAACGCATTTTTGTGGCTGGCCATCGTGGGATGGTCGGCTCAGCAATTGTGCGCCAGCTTCAAGCCAAAGGCTACACAAATATTATAGTAGCAACACATGCTGAACTTGATTTATGTAGTCAGGTAGCAGTAAATGACTTTTTTAAAACACATCAAATTGATCAAGTGTATTTAGCTGCAGCGAAAGTGGGTGGTATTCATGCCAATAATGAATATCCAGCGGACTTCATTTATCAAAATTTGATGATAGAAGCAAATGTAATACACGCTGCCCATGTAAATGGCGTACAAAAGCTGATGTTTTTAGGGTCATCATGCATTTACCCTAAAATGGCACACCAACCTATGGTTGAGTCTGAGCTTTTGACGGGTGTCTTAGAAAGTACCAATGAACCTTATGCTGTAGCAAAAATTGCGGGTATTAAGCTGTGTGAAAGTTACAACCGTCAGTTTGGACGGGATTATCGTAGCGTAATGCCAACGAATTTGTATGGTCCGCATGATAATTATCACCCTGAAAATAGCCATGTAATTCCTGCATTACTTCGCCGTTTTCATGAAGCGGTAAAAGACAATGCTGAAGTGGTAACCATTTGGGGTAGTGGTAAGCCAATGCGTGAATTCTTGTATGTTGATGATATGGCAGCAGCCAGCATTCATGTAATGGAGTTAGATGCTGAAATGTTTAAAGCCAATACGCAGCCGATGCTGAGTCATATTAACGTTGGAACAGGTATTGACTGTACAATTCGTGAACTGGCAGAAACTGTTGCTAAAGTTACTGGTTTCCAAGGTCGTCTTGAGTTTGATGCGACTAAACCTGATGGCACGCCACGTAAGCTGATGGATGTAAGTCGTTTGGCTGATCTTGGTTGGAAGGCGAGCATTTCATTAGAAGATGGTCTACGAGATGCCTATCAGTGGTATTTAAATAATATTGATTCTGCACGGTCTTAAATATGTGGTTACCAGACGAAACATTTAAAAGTGTCATTCAACATACACCTCTGATTTCGATTGATTTGATTGTTCGAAATGAGCAGGGTGAGGTTTTATTAGGTAAACGAGTTAATGCCCCTGCAAAGGGTTATTGGTTTGTACCTGGTGGGCGTGTACGCAAAAATGAAACTTTGGATGATGCTTTTGTTCGTTTGATCAAAGAAGAGCTTGGAATTGAATCTGGGATGACTCGTGCAGATGCCAAGTTTTTAGGTGTATATGAACATTTTTATGATGATTGTGTGTTTGGGGATGAGGTAAGTACACATTATATTGTTTTAGGCTATGAGATTAAGATAAATAGTTTGAAAAATCTATCTTTTACTCAGCACTTTGAATATAAATTATTAAATGAAGATCTATTATTGATTGATGAATTTGTAAATAAATATACAAAAAAATACTTCATTAATTTAAAGGATTAGATAATGGCCTTTATTGTTATGATCCTTGGGATTTTGAATTTATTTTTGCCATTTATTCTTAGAATAAATTTAATGAATGCTTATGGTGTTTGGTATTTGTATTATTTTTTTGGTGCATTTATTCCCTGTGTTTTATATTTTATGGGAAGTTTAAAGACAAGTTTTGATTTTATATTGGATTTGGATAGTTATTATTATGGTTTTATATGTATATTTATAGCCTTTACTATATCAACATTTTTTTGTTTGCCATTTAGAAAAAAAAGAATTCATAAAGAAAAGATAAAAATTACTACTTTGGGTTTAGATATTATTTCTATTGCTTCTATTTTTTTCTTCTTAATATACTTTTCTGTATCTATTTGGGCTTATGGTGGATTTCTAAACTTTATAGAGTCATCTTATTCGAGGGTTAGAACTAATAATTCAATAGTTAATTTTGTTTCAATATTTATGTGGGGAAGTGTAGTTTTTTCAATAATTTCATATTATGCAATGAAGGAAATTTCTTTATCAAAGCGATTAAAATTTCAAATTTATATAGCTATTCTCTGTGGTTTAATCATTTCGCTCATGGCTGGTGGTAGAGCAGTGTTAGCATTTTATCTTTTTGCTTTACTTACTAAATATATCTTAACTCAAAAAAAATATAAAGTTTTTTTAATTGGAATAGCTACATCATTAGTATTTTTTATAGCATCATATTTTATTATTTATTATCGATTTTATGTTCAAAGCCAAGGTAATATAGCGATTGATGATCTTGATTCTACAGAGGCATTAAATGGTTTAGTATTCGTTGACCATATTATGTTATCTATTAAATATGCTTCTATTAAAGGTTTTGATTATGGTGCTGTTTATTTAAATTCATTTATTTCATTCTTGCCTAGAGGTATATTTGAAGATAAAGCAACCGCATTAGCTTTTCAAATGAGAGGTTTTGCATTTGGTGATGAAACCGCAGGTGTTCCACCTGGTCTATTTGGTGAGGCTTATATTGCAATAGGGATTTGGGGTGTAATACTTATTTCTATTATTTACGGTAGATTTTTATATGTCACAACAGTTATTTATAATAATGCTATAGAAAATAACTGCAATATAAGATTTGCAATATTGGGGATTATTATTCCATTATTTGGTTTCTTACTTGTAAGAATCGGAATAGATTTAGGATTTTTGAGAATAGGAATGCCGTTATTTTTTTGTTGGTTAGGTTCAAAGATTATTTCATTAAAGTATAGATAAATTTATTTAAAATAGTAGAAGAGTAATTTTGATGCATGATTCATTTCAACCGTTGAGAGTTTTACATATTATTGCATCAGTGCGAAAAGAATCTGGTGGTCCAGTAGAAGGTTTAACTCAATCAGTTATTTATCGACAATCACTTGGACAGTATATCGAAGTATTAACTTTGGATCCTTATAATGCTGATTTTTTAAATGAATTTCCATGTAAAGTAACAGGAGTGGGGCCAACACCAAAAAAATATGGATATACACCTAAGTTAAAAGAATGGATTGTGGATAATGTAGATCGCTTTGATGTAGCAGTTATTCATGGTCTATGGAATCATGCTTCCGTTGGTGGATGGCAGGGGTGTGTCAAGGCGAATCTACCTTATGTGTTGTTTACTCATGGAATGATGGATCCATGGTTCAAGAAAGCTTATCCATTGAAACATTGGTTAAAGCAATTATTTTGGATTATTCAAGGCCCAGCATTAAAACATGCCTCTGAAGTACTATTTACCAGTGAAGAAGAAAAAAAATTATCCCAAGGTGTTTTTTGGGGATTCAAATATAATGCTAAAGTTGTTTCCTATGCTGCAGGTGAGGCAATCACACCTTCACATGAGGCAAAAAATACTATTAATCAAATTCTAAAAGATGTGGCAGAAAAACCCTATCTTTTATATTTAAGTCGTATCCATGAAAAAAAAGGATGTGACCTATTAATAAAAGCATTTGCTAAACTAGATAAACGAAAAAATCTACAATTAGTTATGGCTGGACCTTGCCATGATGATTATATTATTACACTTCAAAAATTAGCTTTAGATTTGGGAATAAGTGATCGTGTACATTGGCCTGGGATGTTAAAAGGTGAAGTAAAGGCTGCAGTTTTTAATAAAGCAGAAGCTTTTGTACTTACGTCACATCAGGAAAATTTTGGGATTGCAGTTGCTGAAGCTTTAGCATATGGAAAAGCGGTTTTGATTTCAGATCAAATTAATATTTGGCGTGAAATCGAAAAAGGCGGTGCTGGAATAGTTGCTCCTGACACTGTAGATGGTGCTTTATCGGTCTTACAGCGTTGGGAAAATATGACGAATGTTGAAAAACAGCAAATGTCTAATGCTGCACGCAGAACTTATTTGGAAAACTTTACTGTGCAGGCAGCCGCAGAGGATCTAACTGTTGCCCTACAGAAAGCAAAAGCGACAAGGAGTATTCAATGAGTATCTCTCCTTTAAAAGCCACAGAAAGAGATGATCCATTTAAAGGTGCTGCATCCTTTTCAGTAGGTCATAGATTAACTCGTATTTTATGGTCATTTACATGGACTTTATTGGCCTCCTGGACACCTGCACCTTTTCATCTTTGGCGTGTATTTTTACTCAAAATTTTTGGTGCTCAAGTGCATTCAACAGCACATGTCTATGGCTCTGTAAAAATTTGGTATCCAGCAAATTTAATTATGGATGCACATGCCTGTTTAGCCCCTCATGTCAATTGCTACAACATGAATCTTATACATATAGGTGAAAAAGCAATTGTGAGTCAGTACTCCACCTTATGTGGTGGAACACATGATATCAGTGATCCAAAATTTCAGTTGATAACCAAACCAATTATCATTGAAAAAGGGGCATGGGTCGCTGCAAATGCTTTTATTGGCCCAGGCGTGACGATTGCTGAAAATTCTGTGGTAGGTGCTTGTGGCGTTGTATTTAAAAATACGGTGAAGAACGGGGTTTATACAGGAAACCCAGTACAATTTGTCAAAATGAGAGAGTTTAAGGATGCCCAATAAAAATCTGGCAGTCGTGATTTTAACGCATAATGAAAGTATGCATATTCAACGTTCCATTGAATCAGTTAAATCTATTGCTTCAGAAATTTTTGTCATTGACTCTGGTTCAAAAGACGAAACGGTAAAAATAGCAGAAGAACATGGAGCAGTTGTTTTACATCATCCATTTGTAAACTATGCAAAACAATTTCAGTGGGCACTCGACAATGCACCAATCACGGCTGATTGGACGATGCGTCTAGATGCAGATGAAATTATTGAGCCCGATTTACAGCAAGAAATTCAAGCAAAATTACATCATCTACCTAGTAATATAGTTGGAGTAAATTTAAAACGTAAACACATTTTTATGAACCGCTGGGTGAAACATGGTGGACGGTATCCGCTCGTTTTACTCCGTATTTGGCGTACGGGGCATGGCCGTATTGAAGATCGCTGGATGGATGAGCATATGGTGATTTCTGGTGGTGAAACGGTTACTTTTAAAGGCGGCTTTGCTGATCATAACCTAAATGATCTAACATTCTTCACAGATAAGCATAATAAATATGCAACACGTGAAGCAATTGACGTTATTAACCAGAAGTTAAATCTGTTTGCACGAGATGAATCATTAAATACAGAAAGTGCTTCTTTCCAAGCATCTATTAAGCGAATTGGTAAGGAAAAAATTTATAATAAAATACCTTTTACTATAGCGGCTTTCGCGTACTTTATTTATCGCTATATCTTCCAACTCGGATTTTTAGATGGTCGCTCTGGATTGGTTTATCATTTTTTACAAGGCTATTGGTATCGCTTTTTAGTCGGTGCAAAAATTATGGAACTTGAAAAAGCAATTGAGGGTATGAGTGATAAAAAAGAAATTTTAAAAGAAATTTCAAGGCTAACAGGACATAAATTGGCAGATGATTAAATGAAAATATTGTTTTATGGTATTAACTTTGCTCCTGAGCTTACAGGTATTGGTAAATATACAGGTGAAATGGCGCAATGGTTTGCTGAACAAGGTCATGAAGTTCGTGTAATTACTGCTCCGCCCTATTATCCAGCATGGAAAGTATCTGAAGGCTATCAAAATGCCTATGTCACGGAGCAATGGAATGGCGTGACTGTTTATCGTACTCCTCTTTGGGTACCTGCACAGCCGAGTGGTGTAAAACGGCTTGTTCATCTTGCTTCCTTTGCCTTGAGTAGCCTGCCAACCTTGTTTAAGCAATGGTCATGGAAACCAGATGTCGTTTGGACTGTAGAACCAGCCTTAATGTGTGCGCCAGCTACAGTCGCTTTTGCAAAAATGAATGGTGCAAAATCTTGGTTACACGTACAAGACTATGAAGTAAATGCAGCCTTTGATATGGGATTAATTAAAGCAAAATGGCTTCGAGGTTTTGTTGAGGCATGTGAACGTTGGTTGATGCGTTGTTTTGATCGTGTATCCAGTATTTCAGGACAGATGCTTAAACTCGCACGAGGAAAAGGTATGGATGAAAAGCAAATCATTTCTTTCCCGAATTGGGTGGATATTTCAGCCATTCAACCTTTAAAAGATGTGAGTCCATATCGAAAAGAATTACAGATCAGTGAAGATAAAATCGTTGCGCTTTATTCTGGAAATATGGGTGGCAAACAAGGGCTAGAAATCTTAGCGAAAGCAGCACGTATTATTGCAGAGCAAAAAAATGAAAATATTCAATTTGTATTCTGTGGTAATGGAGCAGGACGCGCAGAACTAGAACAAGCATGTATGGATTTAAATAACGTCATGTTTTTAGACTTGCAACCGTTTGAACGTTTAGGTGAGTTGTTGGGCTTGGCAGATATTCATCTATTGCCACAACGTGCTGATGCTGCGGATTTAGTGATGCCTTCTAAATTAACAGGAATGCTGGCAAGTGGTAAGAGTGTCATCGCAACTGCAGATGCAGAGACTGAATTGGGTCATGTCATTACTCAGGGTGCAAAGTGTGGTTTGATTGTTGAACCTGAAAATGGACAAGTGTTTGCACAAGCCATTCTTGAACTTTCATATGATGCAGAGCGTAGAAAAAGCTATGGTCAGAATGGACGTTATTATGCAGAGCATCATTTAAGTAAAAGTCAGATATTAATGAATTTTGAAAGAGAATTATTCAAGGTAATTAGCGTTGAAAAAAACTAAAAATGGTACTTGGTTTAAGTTTGGTTTGATTGCTATTGTGTTGGTTGGTCTTGCTATTGAAATTACATTACATGCTTTAGGTGCTGTAGATTTTCCGATTTATGATATTGATGACAAAATAGGTTATGTACCTAAAGCAGATCAGCAGGGTTCTTTCTTAAATAAACATGATTGGGTTTTGAATAACCGTGCGTTAGGCACAGTACATCAATGGCCTGCTGATAGCTTGAACAAAAAAAATGTTATGTTGATTGGTGATTCTATTGTATGGGGTGGTAACCCATTAAAGCAAAAAGATAAATTAGGTGATCAGTTAGAGAAACGGTTAGGGTCAAATTTTGCTGTATGGCCTGCATCCGCAGGTGGATGGAGTATAGCCAATGAAATTGAAATGATTAAGCGGAATTTAGATATCTATCAACAATCATCATCTGTAATTTGGTTTATTAATTCTGGTGATTTTAGTCCTTTAGCGGAATCAGCAGGTTCTTTAATTCATCCGAATGGAACTGTAATATGTGCAACTTGCTTTTATGTTCAAAAATATATGTTACCTAAGTTAGGTATTCAAATTGGAATGGAAAACCCGCCTATAGACACATCTGCCGACTTTGATCCAAAAATCTTGAAAAGTTTTTCTGATATTGTTTCTTTAAGATTAAAGAATAATAAGAGAATAGTTTTTGTTATTTACCCGAATACAGATGAATTATTAAAGCATGATTGGTTGGGTTATGAGAAACTGGTTGAACAAATGAATTCTATATGTGGCACTAAAAATATTGAATGTATTGATTTATCCAAAGACCAAAAATGGAATGCATCTTTTTATCGTGATGGTATTCATCCTAGTGTTGAAGGCAATAAAGTATTATCTGAAATAATCAGCCAAAAATTTAAAAGCTAATATTTTATTAGCTTTTAAATTTTTGTTGGAAAAACGGCCACAAATGAACTTTAAAAATAATGCCATTTTTATAAAAGTAGTTAAACAAGGTTGCAGAAATTAGTTCTATTAATGCAATACCGTATGCTGCACCCATTAAACCAAAATACTTGATGCAAAAGTAAGAAATAGGAACAGAACAAACAGCCATACATAGCATTTTTTTAGAGATATAACTGTAGCCTTCTTCTCGAATAATCAAACGAGCGGCAGCAGTTCCTAAACCAGAAAACATACCTGCAAATGCCATGACGACCAAAAGAGGTACAGCAGGTAAATATGCATTACCATAAAGCAAATTAATGATCCAATGTCCTAAGAGAGCAAAGCCAAGGATTGCAACACTTGAAACGATAATAATCAATAGATTAAGTTTAGCAAACATGCGGTAAGCAACGTTGTCATTCTTTTCTTTATAAATTTTAGTCATGACAGATGTAATTAAGGATTGATTGACAAATCCCCAGGCCATACCAATGCTTGACGCAACGGAATATAGCCCTAATTCATAAGTTGAAGTTAAATGTACGAGCATCAAATTAGTTATTTGTACATAAAGTGCAATTGATAGAGTTGAAAGGACTAAAGCACTACCTGCATAAATATAATATTTTGAGTAGGTAGCTGAACGAATGCGTGGTGCATGATCAGCCAAATTAAAATAATAACGCTTAGCCACATAGGGAATCAGCGTCACTAATACAATAGGGATGGCTAAATATTCTGCTGGTAATTCAAATAGCACAATCAAGTAACGAACAGCAAAAGCGATTGCCAAGCCTGCAATATTAACAAGGGTATTGATATAAGATTTTAGGACGGCATTATTATAAATAACGAAAATATCTTGAATTAAGATAAACGTTGCCAATGCGGTGGCAATACCGAAGATAAAGGTCAATTGATCAGTATAGATAAACAGCCAAGCGAGTACTGGTAGGCTGAATAAGCTAAATAATAGCTTACGTAAATTTTGTGTTGAATTTAGAAATTTTAGCCCTGAAGATGGATTCTTGCTCACACGCTTAAATAAAATTTCTTGATTGCCAAACCATGTTAAGGTTTGGACGAAGGTGAAGATTGTTGTTGCTAATGCAATTTTCCCAAAATTTGTTGGCCCAATATATTTCGCAACATAGGACATAACAAAAATTAGACCAAACATGGAAATGACTTTTTCAAGCATCATCCAAAGGGAGTTGGATAGAATTTTTTTAGAAAGAATAGACATTAGCTTTTATTAAAATCTCGGATTATTAAAAAATAAAATGCTCAGAAAGAGCATTTTATGATGGTTCTAGTACTTTTTGTTATACACGCCCATATAAATCTTCAAAACGCACAATATCATCTTCACCCAAATATGAACCTGACTGAACTTCAATCAGTTCTAGTGGTACTTTTCCGGGGTTTTCAAGCGCATGTGTTTCTCCGAGCGGAATATATACCGATTCATTCTCAGTGAGTAAGAAAGTTTCTTTACCTTTGTGAATGCGAGCTGTTCCACTGACTACAATCCAATGCTCTGCACGGTGGTGATGCATTTGTAAAGAAAGCTTTTGGCCAGGATTCACTGTAATGCATTTCACTTGGTGGCGTTGGCCATTATCAATGGAATCATAGCAACCCCAAGGGCGATATACTTTACGGTGAGTATCCACCTCGGTACGTTCATTTGATTTTAATTTTTCTACAATCTTTTTAATGTCTTGGACTTTATTTTTATTTGCAACCAAAACAGCATCAGGTGTTTCAATCACAACAACATCATCTAATCCAAGGACGCTAACTAAGCGACTGTCAGCGTGAATTAAAGAATTGGATGTATTTACAGCGATGGTATCGCCACGGCAAACATTGCCATTTTGATCTTTGTTGCTGACTTCCCATACACTTTTCCAAGCACCTACATCACTCCAATTGGCTTTAAGAGGCACAACAACAACCTGATCAGATTTTTCCATTACGGCATAATCAATAGAGTCATCAGGGGATTTTTTAAAACTTTCTTGATCTAAGCGTACAAAATCTAAATCATTTTTGCTGAGTTTGAACGATTCTTTGGCTTGATTTGCAATCGCCGAATTAAATTTCTGTAACTCTTGTAAGTAGACAGAAGCTTTAAACATAAACATGCCACTATTCCAAAGATACGAGCCTTGGTCTAAATATTGTTGGGCAGTTTGAGCATCTGGTTTTTCTACAAATTGCTCAACTTTGCATGCTTTTATTGCTTGGTCTGTAGAAATTGTGTCTGATGCTTTAATATAACCATAGCCGACTTCTGGTGAAGTAGGAACAATACCAAAAGTAACCAGTAGACCAGATTCAGCTGCTTCTAAGCCCACTTTAACAGCATCATTAAAAGCTTCTTGTTGTTGTATAACGTGGTCTGCAGCAAGAATGAGTAAAACAGGATCATCTCCATAAGAGAGGGCAAGTTCTGCGGCGGCAGCAATAGCAGGTGCAGTGTTTCTAGCAACAGGTTCAAGTAAAATTTTTGCGTTGATTTTCTGTTGCCTTAGTTGTTCGGCAACAATAAAGCGATGATTTTCATTGGTGACAATAATAGGGTTTTGAAAATTATCTATGGCATGATTTAATTGTGTAATTCTTTCTAAAGTAAGCTGAAATAATGTTTTTTCTTCAGTAATGGGTAAAAATTGTTTAGGATAGTTGGATCTTGAAAGTGGCCAAAGTCTCGTGCCAGAACCACCAGATAGAATCACAGGAATCATATTATGGATCTCACATAATTTTATTATTGCTTATCCTACAGGAATATATATCTAAATCCAAATAAATACAGATTTTTGCTCGATATTCAATAATATAGTCAAAGATAATGGAAGTAATTTTAGAGTTTAATTGTCAAAAAATGATTGCGTGTTTATAATGCTAAAGAAAATATTAATTAATTATTTTATTGATTTTTCAAGAATTGGGATGGACTTTCTAAATAAATCAAGAATCTATGTAATGGGTTTCATTGATAAGAATGGCTGTTTATATAATAAATTAAGCGATATGGGAAAAAAATGGCTTCTCGATTAAATGCGTCTTATGTATCAATTTTACAAAGATTTTGTGATGTGGTAGCTATTTATTGGGCTTTGTATGCTGTTTTTAATTTAAACTCATTAGCGATCAGCCATCAGGCTATGCTTATATTTTTAAGTATGGTCAGTTTTTTTCAATTGATTGGTGGATTGACCGATTTTTACCGTTCTTGGCGCGGTGTAAGCTTGTTTAATGAATTGGTTGCGTGCTTAAAAAATATCTTCTTTAGCGCTTGTTTGCTTCTTCCATTTTGTCTTTTTTATTCTGATATTAGTTTAATGGTTCTGGTTCAATATTTTTGTGCAGTCTTAGTATTTATGGGAATATTACGAATTTTTGTTCGTTTAATATATGCCATTTCTTTTAAAATATTCAAAAAATCTCGAAATGTAATTGTTATTGGTGATACCGTTAAAGCACATAAGCTTTTTACTGATTTAAAAAAATCAGAGTGGATTGGATTTAATCCGATGGGTATTTACTCATTTAATGAAAAAGCAGATCAATATGATTTTAATGGTAATGTAAATGATGCAATTGGCATTATTCATTCAGAAGAGATTAATCAAGTCTATATTGTGACAAGTCAGGAAAATATTCATCAAGTCGATAACCTATTAAAAATGCTTTCGGATACAACATGTTCAACAGTTATTGTCCCTGAGTTATTTAGTTATGATTTTTTATATTCTCGAGTAGAAGATATTAATGGTACTCCAATTATTCCAATCATCGATACACGTATTAAAGGAATAAATATCTTTCTTAAGCGTGTCGAAGATATCTGTGTTGCTTCGGCTATTTTAATGCTGATTTCACCACTCCTTCTTTGCATTGCTATCGCTATTAAGCTGGATTCTAAAGGGCCTGTCTTTTTTAAACAAATCCGCTATGGCTTAAATGGCAAGCCTATTCTAGTCTATAAATTTAGAAGCATGTCTGTAATGGAAAATGGCGCAGACGTTAAGCAAGCTGTAAAGAACGATCCACGTGTGACCAAAGTTGGTAGTTTTCTGCGTAAAACTTCTTTAGATGAGTTGCCACAATTTATTAATGTTATTTTAGGTAATATGTCTGTTGTAGGGCCTCGTCCACATGCTGCTGCACATAATGAAGAGTATCGGAAGTTGATTACTGGCTATATGCTGCGCCATAAGGTTAAGCCTGGCATTACAGGATTGGCTCAGATCCGCGGTTGGCGGGGCGAAACAGATACTTTGGATAAAATGGAAAAACGTGTGGACTGTGATTTGGAATATATCCGCACATGGAGCCTGTTGTTGGATTTAAAAATTATATTTTTAACTATTTTTAAAGGTTTTATTAATAAAGCTGCATATTGATGCCAATTAAAAACCGAAAGCTAATGTTTTATGGATTTATTAAAATCTAGCTTAGACTTTAATAAATATGATGGTAAATTTAAACTTAGAAGTGTGATGTAATGATTAAAAAAGCAATTCTTCCTGTAGCTGGTTTGGGTACACGTTTTCTTCCTGCAAGTAAATCCATTCCTAAAGAAATGGTCACTGTCGTTGACCGTCCGGCCATTGAATATGTGGTCAAAGAAGCAGTTGCTGCAGGGATTGAACAGATTATTCTTGTTACCCACTCTTCAAAAGCCTCGATTGAAAATTACTTTGACCGTAATTTTGAGCTGGAAACCACTCTAGCACATAAAAAGAAATTTGATTTACTCAAAGAAATCACTGAAATTTTACCACCACACGTGAGTGTGATCAGCGTACGTCAACCACAGCCACTTGGTTTAGGTCATGCAGTTTTATGTGCTAAATCTGTCGTGGGGAATGATGATTTTGCTGTGCTATTGCCAGATGTTTTAGTCAAAGATCCATCAGACCAAAACGATCTGAGTTTGATGATTCAACGTTTTGATGAAACCAATGCATCACAAATTATGGTGGAAGCTGTACCTGATCATTTGGTGGATCAATATGGCATTGTAGATGTTGCTTCTACACCTGCAGAAGGGCATAGCATCGTCATGCAAGGCATTGTGGAAAAACCGGCAGTTGGAACTGCACCATCCAATTTATCCGTAGTCGGCCGTTATATCTTACCTGCCAAGATTATGCAGTTATTGGAAAACACACCTAAAGGTGCAGGTAATGAAATTCAGTTGACGGATGCTATTGCTATGCTGCAAGCGACAGATACGGTTGAAGCCTATCGTATGAAAGGACAAACTTTTGATTGCGGCAGTAAAATTGGCTATTTGGAAGCGGTTTTACATTATGGTGTTGACCATCCCAAGTTAGGTGATGAGTTTAAAGCACTGATTAAAGAGTTAGAGTTATAAAAAAAAGAGGGATGGGCCATGAAAATCGCAATGTTTGGTACAACGTTGTATGCGGGTGTTATCTCATCATTACTTGCAGAGAGTGGACATCAGGTCTTTATTTGTAATGATTTACAAGACCATACAGCGCTATTCAATCTTAGAGATCAAGATGTTATTCGTGCTTTAGAAAAACAACATCAAAGTGGTTTTCTAAGTTACTGTAATTTTGCGGCTCTTCCCTTGGATATTGATGCGTATTTTTTTAGTTTTAATCCAACTCAAGAGGCTGAGGCACTTGATGTTGTACAGAAATTAAAAATGCGCACGATTATTCATCCTAAATTGATGATTAATGCCTCTACTTTTGGTCTTAATGGTACTGAAAAATTAAAAGCCGTATTAACAAAAGATCATTGGGTTTATTTCCCTGATATTATTCAGGAAGGTCAAGCTTTTAAAAGTGTGACGAGTGCCTCTAAAGTGATTATTGGCTGTGCTGACCAACAAGCACAGGGTGACTTAGAGGAAATGTTGCGACCTTTATTTCCACGCCAGCAACAATATTTATTTATGCCTGTTTTAGATGCTGAATTTACCAAACTCAGTATTTCAGGCATGTTGGCGACTCGTATCAGTTATATGAATGATTTGGCAGATGTTGCTGAAAAGTTGGGTATTGATATTGCCCATGTTCGAGATGGAATGGCAGCAGACAGTCGGATAGGTGAATCGTATTTATATTCAGGTGCAGGTTTTGGTGGTGAAAACTTTTCACATGATATTTTGACTCTATCGAATACCATCAGTAATACTGGAACAAAAAGTCAGCTGTTGGGACAAGTTTGGGATATCAATGAGCAACAAAAAGAGTTTCTTTTTCGCAAGTTGTGGAATTATTTTCATGGAAATTTAGCTGGAAAAACGATTGCGATTTGGGGGGCTGCTTTTAAGCAACATACCTCAAGTACCAGTTTCTCACCTATTCATCCGATGCTTGCTGCACTGTGGGCGCAAGGTGTGACTGTTCGTTTGCATGATCCACAAGCCTTAGAAGAAATACACACAATTTATGGTGAACGTGATAATTTAATTTTATGTGAAGATCAGTATGACGCGGTGAATCAGGCACACGGTTTATGTGTTCTAACTGCATGGAAGCAATATTGGTCACTTGATTATACGCAATTAAAACTTAAATTAGCCCATCCTTTGATTTTGGATGGACGTAATATTTATCAACCTGATTATGTTAAAAGTCAGGGTTTTGCATATATGGGAGTAGGAAGATAATGATAAATTTAACTATTTTTCCTAAAAAAACGCTAGCAACAACACTTGAACATTTACAACACTTAAGTAAAACCATTGGCCAGAAGCACTTAAATACTTTTTTTGCCGAAGATGACCAAAGATTTAAGCATTTTTCTGTTCAATATGATGAAATCACTTTTGATTTTAGTAAGCATCGTGTTGATGAGTCCGTAATAAGCGCATTGATTGACTTTGCACAAGTTCGTGATCTCTCTACATGGACGAAACGTTTATTTTCAGAAGAAGAAATTAACTATACAGAACAGCGTGCAGCTATGCATTGGGCGCTTCGTTTACCGAAACATGATGAGCAGCATCCTAAATTAGCAGGCAAAGTACATGAGCAATTAGAGCGAATGTATGCATTGGTTGAGAAAATTCATGCGGGTCAGTACCGTGGTGCAACGGGTGAAGTTATACAAGATGTGGTCAATATTGGTGTGGGTGGGTCTGATCTAGGGCCATTAATGGTGAGTCATGCCCTGTCTGATTTTAAAGTCAATACAGTCAAACCACTGAAAATGCATTTCGTATCTACCATGGATGGTAGCCAACTTTCAGATTTACTGCATCAATTACGCCCAGAAACGACATTATTTATTATTTCATCAAAGTCTTTTGGAACGATTGATACACTTTATAATGCGCAAACTGCACGCCAATGGCTTGAAAAGCAATTGGGCCAATCAGAAGCGGTGGATCAGCATCATTTTATTGGGGTATCGACTAAGCCTGAAAAAATGACAGAATGGGGTATAGCACACCAAAATCAGTTTTTGCTCTGGGACTGGGTTGGTGGGCGTTACTCTTTATGGTCATGTATTGGGTTGCCGATAGCATTAAATATTGGTGTACAAGGCTTTAAACGTTTACTTGCAGGTGCTCATGCAATTGATGAGCATTTTCAAAATGCTCCTTTGCGCCAAAATATTCCTGTTCTTATGGCTGTTTTGGGAATATGGAATCATAACTTCCTAGAAATTCAGACTCAGGCTATTTTGCCTTATGATGGTCGTTTAAAGTATTTTTCGGCCTATTTACAACAGTTAGAGATGGAGTCGAATGGGAAGTCGATTCAGCGTAATGGTCAGAAAGTTGAGTTGGATACTTGCCCTATTGTTTGGGGTGAAGTGGGTCCAAATGCACAACATGCTTTTTATCAGTTGTTACACCAAGGTGCACATAAAGTAAGCTGTGAGTTTATTGCGCCAGTGAATCGTTATGCCGCTAACCAATTTACCTATGTAAAAAATGCCAATGCATTGATTAATCAACACCATTTAGCGTTATCAAATTGTTTGGCTCAGTCTCGACTATTGGCCTTTGGTAATCAGGCACTTGATGCTGAAGAGGTGGCGGGTCTAGAGAATTATCAAAAATATGAAGGTAATCAGCCTAGTACAACCATTTTGCTCAAAGAGCTTAATCCTTATACCTTAGGTATGTTGGTTGCGTTGTATGAACATAAAGTATTTGTGCAATCTGTACTTTGGAATATCAATGCTTTTGACCAATGGGGTGTTGAAAAAGGTAAACAAATTGCGAATCAAGTACTTCCAATTTTGACTGGTACAGAAAAAGATTATGTTGATTTTGATAGCTCTACCCGTGGTCTATTAGATATTTTACTTGGAAAATAAAATGGCAAAAATATTAGTCACCGGTGGGGCGGGTTATATTGGTTCACATACTTGTTTGGAATTATTGAATGCTCAACATGAGGTTGTTGTCTTAGATAATTTATCAAACAGCTCTGAAGTTTCATTATCGAGAGTCCAAGCTTTAGCCAATAAAGGTTTAACTTTTATTCAAGGGGATATTCGCGATGCGCAGATTTTAGATCAAATTTTTGCACAGCATCAGATTGATGCGGTTATTCATTTTGCGGGTCTAAAAGCAGTTGGCGAAAGTCAGAAAGAGCCGCTAAAATATTTTGAAAATAATATTTCGGGTTCGATTAGTTTGGTCAAAGCCATGGAACGTGCACAAGTGTTTAAGCTGGTGTTTAGTTCATCTGCGACGGTTTATGATGAAGCCAATGTATCGCCATTAAATGAAGACATGCCTACAGGTATGCCAAGCAATAACTATGGCTATACCAAACTGATTGTTGAGCAGTTGTTGGAAAAACTCTCGGCTACAGATGAGCGTTGGTCGATTGCATTGCTGCGTTATTTTAACCCGGTGGGCGCACATCAGAGTGGTCAGATAGGTGAAGACCCACAAGGGATTCCGAATAACTTAATGCCTTATGTCACTCAAGTGGCAGTTGGTCGCCGTGAAAAATTAGCAATCTTTGGCAATGATTATGACACGCTAGATGGTACGGGTGTACGTGATTATATCCATGTGGTCGATTTGGCCAATGCACATTTATGTGCCTTAAATAATCGTTTAAATGCACAAGGATGTCGCGCTTGGAATATCGGCACAGGCAATGGGATTTCGGTTAAACAAATTCGAGATACCTTTGAGAAGGTGAATGGTGTTGAGATTCCATTTGAATATGTACCGCGCCGCGAGGGAGATGTAGCAACGTCATTTGCCGATAATGCCCGTGCAGTCGCAGAATTGGGTTGGCAGCCACAATATCGCTTGGCTGATATGTTGGCGGACAGTTGGAATTGGCAAAAGCAGAATCCAAATGGATACAACTAAGATTTAAATTTAGTGTGTAAATTCATTAAAGACAGTATGGCGAATTTTGTATTTGCCATACTTCTCAATACTTAACTTAAGTCATGTATTGATTATGCAAATAATCATGTATTTATTCCCTTATTTTAAAAAACATCGCTATGATGTTTTTTAAAATAAACTTAGATGAAGAATATTTATGAGATATCAAAGTATTAGATTTTTGTCACTTGCGGTTTTATCTGCACTTTCTTTACCGGCCATTGCACAAGGAATTGTTTTAAATAATGAAGACTTACGAACTGATTTAAATTGGTTAAATCAACAAGGTGTGATTCAAATTAGCACGTCTACATGGCCTTTAAGTGGTGATGAAATACAACGTGTTTTATCTAATGCAAAGATTGATAATCAAGTTCAGCAGCAAGTCTTGGACTCCGTGCAAGCTGCTTTAAGTGCGGAAAATACAACGGCCAAAGCCAGTTTATATGCTGAATCTGATCCCCAAAATGTACCGCAACATTTTGCAGATGAACAAAAATCACAATATCAAGCGGCTCTTGAGTTCAATGCTGGTGGGGCGCAATGGGATGCAAGACTGCGTATTAATGCTGAAAAAGACCCTATTATTGATAATGGGCATGATGTGAATGTTGAAGGCTCATATCTGGCTGGAAAATTGTGGAATCAATGGATCATTGCAGGACAGATCCCAACCTATTGGGGGCCAGGGCATGATGGAAGTTTGATTCGAGGAGATGTGAGTCGTCCAGTGTATGGCGTAACATTACAAAGAGCGGATCAAACAGCATTTGAAACCAAGTGGTTATCTTGGATTGGACCTTGGCAATATCAAGTATTTGCTGGTCAGTTAGATGATTATAAAGCTGTTCCTGATGCAAAATTAATAGGAATGCGGCTCACTATTCAACCATTACCCTATTTAGAGATAGGTGCTTCTAGAATGTTGCAATGGGGGGGAGAAGGTAAGTTAAATAGTTTTAGTTCTTTATGGGAAGCGCTGAAAGGTAATGATAATTTCGATGATCGGTCATTAGATAAATCAAATCAGCTTGCGGGGGTAGACGCTCGCGTAAATCTAACCCGTTGGTTTGATATACCTATCAGTTTATATACACAAGTAATAGGTGAAGATGAGGCAGGATATTTACCTTCTCGAAAATTTTATTCAGCTGGTGCAGAGTATTCATCTAGTTATAGAGATTTACCTGTTCAAATATATACTGAGTGGACTGATACGCGTACTAATGGTGAAGTATGGGGATACACCTACAGACATGGGGATTATAAGGATGGTTATTATCAGCACGGATATCCTTTAGGGCACGGCATAGGCGGGGATAGTCAAATGTACTCAATTGGGGGAAATATTCGGTTTGATAAAATGAACCGTGTATCAGGGCGAATTTTATCTGCCAATGTCAACCAGTCCAGTTTATTAATTAACCAGCAATTTCCAAATAAAGATGAGATTCAAGCGTTAGAATTGACATGGACTCATTATATTCAACCGACTATGCCTTTAAAAATTAATGGGTGGGTAAGCGATTCTGATCTTCTGGGACAGGATAGTGGCTTGTCAGTCGGTATTGAATTGCCATTAGATGATTATCTATTCTAGTTTTTTTATTTAAGCCTCTAATCGACTGATCCATAGGTTTAAGTCGATTAAAGGTTTCTATAATGAAATTATGATTGAATAAGATTGGATAATTCATTCACATAGTGTTGAATAGGTAATGGATTCAAGCTACTACGACTCTCAATATTTAATCGCAATAACGGCTCGGTATTCGAAGCACGGATATTTAAACGCCAAGCACCGAAATCTAAACTAACACCATCTGTACGATCGATTTCAGGTTGCTGATCCGCATAATGATCAAAGATTTTTTGAATAGTTGCTTGGGTATCCGCTACCTTAAAATTGATTTCACCCGAACAAGGGAACTTTTCAATCATATCTTCAACCAGTGAAGACAATGTTTGCTGGGTTTCTGAGAGTACAGAAATTGCCAATAACCAAGGAATCATACCGCTATCACAATAAGAGAAATCACGGAAATAGTGGTGAGCAGACATTTCTCCACCATATACAGCATTATGTTCGCGCATAACCTGTTTAATAAATGCATGTCCTGACTTAGACTGCACAGTTTCACCTTTGTACTGTTCAGCAATATCCAAGGTATTCCATACTAGACGCGGATCGTGCACAATTTTTTCGCCTGACTGTTTCAGCAGGAAGGCCTGAGCCAATAGGCCGACAATGTAATAGCCTTCGATAAATTGCCCCTTTTCATCGAATAAGAAACAGCGGTCAAAGTCGCCGTCCCAGGCAAGGCCCATGTCTGCGCCGTGCTCCAAAACTGCATTGCGAGTGCTATCACGGTTTTCGACTAGCAATGGATTAGGAATACCATTCGGAAAAGTACCATCCGCTTCATGATGTATTTTAATAAATTTAATAGGAACATTCAGTGTTTTGAACTTTCCTTCAATTGCATCAATAACATGCCCAGCAGCGCCATTACCGGCATTTACTACTAGCTTCAACGGAATAATTTTTGCTGGATCAATATAGGTCATCAAATGTTCGATGAATTCAGGCAGGATATTGTATTTTTCAGTTGAGCCTTTCACCGTAGTTTTAGTAAATTCACCAGATTCTGCCAATGCTTGAATCTCTTTTAAACCTGTATCCGCACTAATTGGTCGTGAGTTCTCGCGAACCAGTTTCATCCCATTGTAATCCATAGGGTTATGGCTGGCCGTTACTTCAATACCACCTTGGACATCTAAATGGAATGCGCCAAAGTAAACTTCTTCTGTACCTGTCATACCTAAATCTAAAACATTCACACCCGCATCATTTAAGCCACGAATGGTTGCTTGCTTTAAATCTTCACTGCTTAGACGAATATCGCAGCCCACAACCACGGTTTGGGGTTGATAAATTTGCCCATAAGCACGGCCAATTTTATAAGCAATATCTTCGTTCAGTTCTGTACCGAGTTTGCCTCGAATATCGTAGGCTTTAAAACAAGTGAGTTGTGTCATCTGAATTCTCGAAATAATTCCTGAGTAGTGAGGGAAATGTGATTATAGAAGGAAAATAGCTTCTATATGCCATGTTACTGTTTAACTTTTATATCGATTTTGCTTTTGCTAAGATCCGTTGAGCCCAGTCAACATAATAATTTACATCGTCTAGTTGTTCCTTTTTTGAAGGATGATTAATTGTAGTAAAGGCGGTAATACCTCTTACTTCAGATATAAACTTTTTAGGCCAACTGAGTGATTGAGAAAGTATTGAATTGTTTAATTTTTCGAAATCTATCTCAATTAATAATTGAGTTTTTTCTTCATATCGGAGTAATAGTGTAGAGATGTTCTTTTTTCCATCTGATGTATCAATTTCACATAGATAGAATTGTTCATCATTTTTTGTGTTTATAATTCTATAGACATAAAAGTATCGTAGTTGATTGGCGTTAGAAAACTTGTGGCCTCGGAAACGTTTATATTTTTTAAACGGTGAATTCTTAATTTCTTTGATTTCATATCCTTTTTGTTCAATTTTGTCCAATACCTTAATCAAGTCTTTATGAGTGACTCGCTCTAGTTGAATATCTGATTCTGTTGTAACTCCAGGCAGAGTACCCTCTATATCTCCTTCTCCGCCAGCAAATCCTTCTTCTTGATTTTGGTCTTTATCCATCTGCTTTCGTCTTTGCCGTATGGTAGTTTCGGAAGGGGGCGTCTCTAAAGAAATTTTTAATTCTTCTATCGTATAAATTTTTCCTGGGAGGTTTCTTAGTTTGGCTATTAGTTTATCGATATCTGCATCAGCTTTTTGATTTAATTTTTCTCTAGGTGGACATGTTGGTGTTGACTGCTTGGGATTTTGTCCTTGAGCATTTTTTATTTGTTGTATAATCTTTTTTGAAGTGAAATGAAATTGAATAGGGCGGTTGATAGCTGTATCAAGATTTTTGAAAGACGTGATGCGCTCAATTCTGTAAATACCTGTTTTTTTATTAAAAATACCCTCTACTGTTAGGTTAATATTTTTGATATTAGGAGCTTCCATATCAAAATTAAAGCTTTTAACACCTTTTTGATCAACAATTGTTTTTTGATAAATACTAAGGAAGGCCTTATTTAAGTCCGGCTGTAATAAAATTAAAGCTAGCTTCTTTAAAAAATGAGGATCAGAGATATCAGCTCTCATAATTTTTTTGTTTTGCGCAATATTAATATGTATAGCATTTTCATCATTCATATCCACTAAAATATCTGTTGAATAATTTTCTGCAAAAAGTGCTGCACGTAAAAGATAGGGGTGTGAAAAAAATAGATCCCGAGCAAGAATAAGCTTAGGTAAAAGAATTGTCATATTTTTCTTTAATATGGGTGAATCATAATTAAACTCAAAGTATAACTGACCGTTATGCGTTTTTTGATAATTGTTCTTGGATAAATCTAAAACGTTGAGCGCTGAAAAATCCACTGATTTCAGGGTGTGGTTAAATAATTTCTGTGGATCAGGATTGGCAATTGGAGTTTTATGGTAATAAAGAAGAATACTTTCAATTGGCAATTTAAGATGAATATACCGTTTAATAAGAGGGTTAAATAAACAAGTATCAATATCAAACCGAGTTTGACCATGTCGACTAATTTTTTTCGCAGTATAATAAATCATATCTTTCGGTAAATATTCGATCAGACAATCACTCATTTTTAATTTCACCCCCAAATACTATTAAAAAATCTACGAGCTTCTGGCGTTAATCGTTCAGGGCTTAATCCGGATAGTCGAAGAAAAACACTCGGTGGATAGAACTGATTTTCAGTGTATTGGCGAATAAATGTTCGTGTAAGACGGCGTATTTGATAACAATCTGCAGACTCAGCGTAACGCTCTAGAAAGGCGGTGGTGAGTGGTAAAAACCTCCAGTTTTTTTCAATCATACTTACCGAGCCAAGTTGCTTAATAAAAAACTTTTTTGTCCATTGTGGAGAGTCGAGATCTTCTAATAATTGATCCCGGATTTTGATGAGTTGTTTAATCAATTGTTGATCTCGCTTTTTCCAATCTACACGTGGCTTGGGAATGGCTGAAGGTAATACCACAGCAGATTTATTTGTCAGTAATAGCCAGTTCTTATGATTACGATATAACCGAGCGTAAAGTGCAGGATCACATTGACGTGCCTGCTTAACAGAATTTTTCTGAATTAATTTTGTCCATTGTTTTTGATCTTCAGATAATATCATATCTATTTTATTATTAACCCATACAGGGGGAGCTTCGTGCTGCTGATCTAAGTTTGTTTTTTCTATAGATGCTAAGCTAACATATTGCTTATATGTTTCAATTGGTTTTTGCTCTGGAACCAGCGATTTTAATACAATGCAATGCTCAAGATAAGAAAATGCTTTACGATGTTTCCTGCACATATTTTTGAGCCAGCAGTTCTCAGAAAGAAGATCATCTAAATGATAGTATTTAAGAAAGCTTTCGCCCCAGTAATCTAAGACAAGGTGACGAATTTTTTCGTAGTTGATATTTTTTTGACCTGACAGTAAGCCTCTGTCTTTCAATAGATTGAAGTAGGCATTTGATAAAATCGAAACATCTTGTACTGCAATATGGCTAGATTGAATAAGTAGATCCTCGATTATTTTTGCTAACTCTAGATGACGCTTTAAGTCTTGTGAATTAATAAAAAGTTGTGAGGAGTCAATAAGGACATTTAAATGAGCATTATAAAATCTTCGGTCTAGCCCATTGCAAGGAACAGAGCTGACAAAAAGGGCAGATTCATGCTTTATGCAATATTCATATCCTGTAATCTGCCAGCTGCGTTTCCAGTAAACTTCACCATATTGCTCCATCTGTTCTTGCCAGCAATGAGGGCAGAACCGAAAAAAATTTACAGATTTGATTCGTGACGCATTTTTTCCCAACTTGGTATGTAATGATTGATACTGTTCACCCTGTAATACATGTACAGCATAACGCATCACTGTATCAGGTTGAAATGGTTGATAAATTGGTAATAAGGTGTGGTGGTTGATTAAATAGAGTGCATCATAGCAATCGGGTAAATAACTAGCCAATTTTCCTATATGAGATGGTAAATCGTAAGTTGGCGTCAAATTTCTATTATTGAATAATTCTTCAGTAAGGTATTTGGGACTTAAAATTCCATTGTGAATAGCATAACGTGCAATCACGCTGTAAATTAACTCATCTGGATATGGTATTGGAAAATTTGAAATCATAATACACTTACTCTCTATTTTTTGTTTAATGCAACACAGGAGAGGTGGGATCAAACAAATAGTGAGATGATTTTAATAGCTCATAAACATCTACTTCCTTTTCTTGTGCTTGACTGAAAAAATTCCGTAAGTCATTGGCTTCAGTGCTCTTCCATTCTTCTGCTTTCATGACTTTGCGTGATGTTCTTGGTTTTCTTACCGAAGTTGTGGTCTGAGGCTGGTCCAATTTATCTTTTGCTACAGAGCCGTCTAATACTTCCAGAATATGCTGGAGTAGTACCTGTAAGTTCTCGTTTGGATATTTTTTTAATGCAGAAGTGACATGCAGATCTATTGTAGCAGCGGGGTGACCTAAGGCCGTTAGCATACCTATAAGTGTGGAATAATGTGGTCCTAGATCTTTACGCTGTATTTCCGTTTTTAATGCAGCTTTTAAACGGTGTTGTTCAACATATTCCTCAATTTGAACTTGAGGGATAGTTAAGTCAGAATACCGTGCAATACGTGTGGGGTTGCCTGAGCGGAGTGCATCCAAAATATCGTGGACTGGCTGTAATTGTTCTTCGTAGACTTTTTTAAAAAGTTCAGATGTAATTTTTTCCAGACCAATGGTGATTGCATGAATCTGCACCAAGCAGAACAGTTTAACCACTAAATCTGGAATGCCCTGCGTATAATAATACCAAGTGTTTCTTAATTCATCGGTCAGTTCAGCTGGTTGTTGAACCCATTGATATTGCCACAGCTTGTTGGTGAAAGCATACCATTCAGAAATGATCATTTGATCAGGGGTGCTAGGATCGGGAGTGGGTACTTCATTGCGCATAGGTTCCCAGATTAAAGAGCCTAATCCCGCACTGCGTCTAGCTGATCTTAAGTCTTCTTGCAGAATTTCATTGGCTTTGGGTGTCCCAATCATCACAATTGGAATGGATGCCACATTCACAAGGGTGACAAAGAAATTAAGAATGATTTCAGCCCCGCCAGATTTTTTTGTATTCAAATGCTGGATTTCATCAATGATTAAAAGTCCAATTGAATAATTATTTGCGATAATTTTCATCTGCTGCAGCATGGCATTCACATTTAAGCGACTTCTGGTGAAACGATGCTCGAAGTTCGTATCTCCTAATGCTAAATCTACTGCTCTAAAAAAGTTTGAGCATAAGTTTTTTAAAGAGCTGTCATGCGGACAATCAATTTTAAGGTAAACAATTTGTTTTAATCCCAGCTCTCTATGTTCAATCACTTGCGGGTAATAACGCAAAATTTTGTTCATTGTCGTTGTTTTACCGCTTCCCGAACATCCTATAATTGACATGCTAGTTGCAGTCGACTCTGGAGGTGCATAGCGGTAACAGCTTTCATTTGATGGTTCTAGTTGCTGAAAAGCAGCGTGTAAATGTCGATGTCTATCACCATTAGTGATGTTTCTACTCACATAACCTTGCCGAATCATAATAGAAATTTTTTGCTCAAGGGATAGATGTTTGGTCAGTGGTTGAAAAAAATCATGAGGCAACTGAGCAATCAGATGGATTCTTTCTGGTTGGGGTAAGAAACGCTGTTCTGGAATAAATTTCAGTTTCCCTCGTAGGTGTTTAATGACCGATTTTGTGTCAAGGATAGGCGGTAATTGAGTAATGAGAGGATTATCCCCATAGATATCTTCTATCGATGTGTTGACCGCGAGTTCATTATTATTCATTCTTCATCGTCCTCTTCAAATAATTGTCTCATTAAGTCTGGTTGACTGGTCAAATCCAGATTGCTGCTGTGAGATGGGGGTGTTGGAGTATTGTCTTGGTTGGAATGGATAGTCCGGATAGAATTGACGGACCTATTTTGGAGATGTTCCTCACGTTCCACCTGAATTGCTTCTTGTTTGTTCTGACGAATATCCCGAGTACGTTGTGCTTTAGAAAGTTGGTGAACTCCTGCTTGAGCCTGCCGGCTCTGTGCTGTGTGGATGATTTTGTCAGTAAAATCCTGTAATTCACTAATGGCTACAGACTTTAGTTGTGAATGTTGTTTTTCAACAGTTTTGATTGCTTTTTGAATTTGTTCAGCTTCCCACCAGGTCAGATGCTGATATTGACGTGAGGCATCACTTAAGTGCGCTTCCCAGTATTCCAACTTATTTTCATCAAAGAAAACATAAATGGTATTTACTGAGTATGGGTCAAAACCAATCCGCAACTTTTTCGGGCGGGATTTGGTCGTGTTACGAATAAACCAGCCTTGTTGATGCATTTCCAGACATTGATAGAGTAAGCCTTTGACTTTAAGTCCCTTGTCACTTAAGGAGGCGTCGGTCCTAGGTAACAAGCCAACATATAGTGATTTGTTATCCACTTGTCTTAACATCCCAGTACGGTGCTGTAGACCCCACTGCCAGAGCTTAAGGGGGGTAGAAGGCAGGTCAGTCGGCATATCGGCACTACGATCGTATTTCGTCAAAATATCAAAATTATTGCGTAACAAGATGCAGCTTAAGATGATTTTTCTGAACTCTTCCAGAGTTAGACAAGCTTCTAGTCGATAATCATGTCCGCCTTTCTTTTTTTCCTTGAATCCAGAAACAACACCAATATTCTCGTAGGATTTAAAGCGTGACTGAATGATTCCAAAAGCCCTCTCCACAATACCTTTGGCATCGCTTCGATACGGTGGCGCATTTTCAATACGAACAGAAAAGTTTTTTTCAAGAAGTTCAATTTGATAGCCAATTAGTTCACCGCGGTCTGCAAGTATGGCACCAGGTAAACCATAAATAGGCCAGTCTTCTGGTTGTATTTGCAAGTCATAACTCTGACAGAATGTCACTTTATCTTGGATTGCAACGCTGAGGCATTGTATAGCTGTGTTAAATGAACTGTTTTCCATACCGACATAAAGTCCAGTAATCATCCTGCTGAATACATCGATAACAATATATACGGTAGGTCGGCCAATAATCTGTGATGGATCTCGTGATGATACTAGATAGATGTCAGCGACTGTTGAATCTATCTCATAACGTGCACCAGGACCATTTGCTTGCTTGGTCGCTGTTGAAGTCAGAGGTTTGTGATCTTTCAGGGTTTTCTGATTCTTCAGAATTTCCTTGGAATTGTTCTTATTTCTATATCGCGTATTATAAAAGTAGTAGAATTGAGCATACGTTGGAATATCTCCAGCTTGCACTTGATGAAAGTGCTTGGAAAATAAATTTTTAAACCGAAGATAAGTTTCGTTAATGGATTGTTTTTTGACAGGAACTAAATACTCTTCGATGGCTTTCTTAAAATATAATTCAACCTGTTCAGTAACATTCTTACCTTCATTTGATTCATAGATGCGTGGTCTGCCAATTTTTTTATCACCTATCGTTCTTTTTTGGCCTTTTCCACCTGAGTTTTCATAGTCCGGTACCAAAGCATTTATCGTTTGACCACGCTGCCAGTAGCGTCTTAGGAGTCGTAGAATTTTATTAATTGATACTTCTTTCTCTAGATGTAGAGTTTTAATTTTTGCAGTCCTGATTTTTGCATTGATAAGAACTTGTTCATCATTAATTAAATCTTGAATAATTAAAAAGTTTTCATCTCTTTTTTTGAGTTGAATAGAATCTTCACTCAAGTTTAATCGTTTTAAGTATTCATAAGGATCTTGCGCTGGTATCAGGCTTTGATCATCTGAGAGAGTTTGAAGTTCCTTAGACAAAATGAGTTCAGGAAAAGCATTTTTATTATCAATCGCAATCCATACCGTATACTGCGGTAAGAATTTGAGTATTCGGTATTGTGTTGAATTCAAGATGTAAACTGAATTAATTAGTTGCATGGACTGTATTCTCATTCTGGAGCAAATTACTTGCATGAATATCAGAGAGTTTAAGCTCCAAGTACGAAATTTCTAGATTAAATTGAAGTATTCGCAGTGCAAATAATTTTCTAAACAATGCGAGCGTCGCTCCGATACCCATTTTTTGAGTTTGGTCAAAATGCTTACAAAATTGGATTAATGAGCTTTGAGGGTACTGGCTAATTTCTTCCATAAAATAAACTGCTAGATCGATCATGTGATTTGTTATTTCAAGGTCATTTTTTTCTACATACAACCATTTAATGTTCTCTAGTACCGTAGCAGGAATGTCTTTTTCAGTAATCAACTTGAACGGCGTATTGTGCTCTTCTTCCCAGTAGCGACGTTTAATTTCTAATGACTCAATAACATGAGCTTTATTCAGATCTTTGCTGTAAAGAGTGTCAAGGGCTATAGAAAACTTACCAAAATCAACTAAAAAATCTGAAGATAGGGTAAAAGGTATATAGTCAATCGACACTTTTTTCATTCGGAAACGAGAACAGATGGAGTTAAGATCATAGATATCCAAAGGATAATGCTCGCGAATATCTGTAACGTTCTGATTCCAGTCAAGCAGTAAAAAGGTAGATAGCTCTAGATCAGAAAATAAGTGATGAAGACGTTTACTGACACGGCCTTGTACTCTGTGAGAGCGACCAATTGAACTGAAGTTTTGAACAGTTTTACAAGGTTTATAATCGCGTCCATGGCCCTGGCCATACCCTTCTGTTACTAGTTCTTCATAGTTTTTTATAATTTTTGCCATACAGAAGACCTGTGGGTTTTGGTGGATAATTAATCATATCTGAAGCGGGTTGATTTTGTATTTGGCAAAAATATACAAACTTAAATATATTTATATACAAACAAAATTTTATAATTTTTATTTAATTATTTATTTAATTCAGCAACTTAATAATTAATATGGTATTTTAATACTCAATTAATGAGTTTAAAAAAACGTTGATGATAGGCAAAAGTATTCAAATTACATCTTAGTAAACATCGTTGCATATTCTTATGTAAACCAATTGCATATTCAGACTCAAACCCGACCATTCATTTTGGTTCATAGTAAAATGCTTATTTTCTATTCCAAATATTTTAGAACAAAATATGTAAATTTGGATCTTAAAGTACTACCTTAATCTGCTATAATTTGTACATCATTATGATGTACAAATTGGTGGAAAATATGGCTAACTTAGCAACAGAACGAATCAATGTTCGTTCAACCGTAGATGCAAAGAATGTAATTGAGCAAGCTGCGAATTTATTGGGTCTTAGTGTGAGTTCCTTTATGATCCAATCCTCATTTGAACGAGCAAAAGAATTACTTAAATCTAATCACGAGTTAAAAGTAAATAATGCTGATCGTGATATGTTAATGAATTTGCTTGAAAATCCACGCCCTGCAAATGATGAGATGAAAAATTTAATGAGTTTATTGGATGAAAATTGAGGTTTTGCAAGCCCATCATCAGAAAAAATCATTTAATTGTGGGCAAGATGATTTAAATAAGTTCATAAAACAATACGCATCCCAACATCAGAAATCAGGAACAAGTAAAACCTATGTTGCTATTGATGATGCACAGGTGAGGGGATTTTATTGTCTATCAAGTACCTCTATAGGATTTGATGGGGTTGATGCTGTTCTCACTAAACGATTACCTCGTTATCCCTTACCTTGTGTGGTTGTGGGTCGCTTTGCCGTTGATCAAGCAGCACAGGGGCAAGGAGTTGGAAAAGTACTTTTAGCACATGCTCTTAAACAAGTTTCAAAAGTTGCTCAAATTATTGGTGTTAATTTTGTTGTAATACATGCTAAGGATCAAAAAGCTATGGAGTTTTATCAGCGGTTTGGCTTTATCTCATTAACATCAAATCCATTAACATTAATATATCCAGTGAATGAAATACCTCATTTTAAATAAGGTGGGCTGCTAGTAACAGGAATAGCTAATAGACTTATTCAGAGTTTGCACATAGTTCCTTAACCCTTATTTTGCTTTATGACCAAATACTGCGTCTAATTATGGTAATTTAATTAAGTTTGTTTTATTTTTTATCTTAAGTTGTTGATATATATTATTCATTGTTTTTTGGTTTTAAAATTAAGTTTGTATTAATATTTACTATCTTTAATTTTAGATGAAATTAAGTTTGTATAAGATTCTTCCGCTTTAAAATGCGAATTCTTGCCCAGAAAGGCGAAGCATACTTTAAATAAAATGAAATGTTTTCAAGGTGAGGTCAAAAAGGAATGCTTTTTGAATCTAGGGTGGGATTTTTACATATTTATATTATTGAATATATTGGTAATAATTTTATATTTCTGGTGTGATGCTAATTTGAGTTTAATTATATTAAAAACCCTGTAGACTTGGTGTAGAACCACTAGGTCTACAGGGTAGGGTTTTGTTTGTTCATTTCATTAATGTACAAACTAAAATAATTAAATCTAAACTTAATTATTTGATACAAACTTAATTATACGAACACAATTCCAGCCCTTGATCAAAAATTATTATTCCACCGTCACTGACTTCGCCAAGTTACGTGGCTGATCGACATCTGTTCCACGCAGCACGGCAACATGGTAAGAGAGCAGTTGTACTGGAATGCTATACACAATCGGTGCCAAGATTTCATTCACACTTGGCACATAAACCACGTGTTGACGATCTTTGGCTTTAATACCGCTATTCTCATCTGCAAAAACAAACAACTCACCACCACGCGCTTGCACTTCTTCCATATTCGATTTGAGTTTATCCAACATGTCATCTTGTGGAGCAAGAATCACCACAGGCATATCATTATCAACCAGTGCCAATGGACCATGTTTTAATTCACCAGCCGCATAACCTTCTGCGTGGATATATGAAATCTCTTTAAGTTTCAAAGCACCTTCAAGGGCGATAGGGAACTCAGTTCCACGACCCAAGAATAGACAGTGATTTTTTTCAACAAATAATTCTGATAGACGTAGAATCTCAGCATTATTTTGTAAAGTATCTAAAATCACTTTTGGTGTATGCCAAAGCGCTGCAATAATTTCAGAAACACGGTCAGTTGAAATGCTTTGCTTAATTTGACCAATTTTCAATACCAATAGCATTAATGCCGCAAGCTGTGTGGTAAATGCTTTGGTCGAAGCAACACCAATTTCAGGGCCTGCGAGCGTCAACAAACTGTAGTTGGTTTCACGGACCATCGACGAGGTTGCCACGTTGCAAATGGTCATGGTGGTGATATTCAAGCTTTTCGCTGCTGCACGCTTTTGCGTATCACGCAGTGCAGCTAAAGTATCGGCTGTTTCACCTGATTGAGAAATACAAACATACAGTGTGTTATTCACAATCACAGGCGAGCGATAACGGAATTCACTGGCAATTTCGACTTGGCAAGGCACATCGATCAGTTGTTCAAACCAATATTTGGCAATCATACCGGCATGGTAGCTAGTACCACAAGCGATGATTTGCACTTGTTGAATTTGGCTGAAATCTTGAGCTGCATTGGCAAGGAAATCATCACGAAGCGCATTACCATTTAATGCTTGTGAAATCGTTTGCTTAATCGCTTCAGGCTGCTCATAAATTTCTTTGAGCATATAGTGTTTATATTCACCTTTTGAAGCATTGCTGACAGTCGCATCAAGCTCTTTGACTGGTCGATTCACCAATTTACCATCGACGAATACTTCAATGGTATTACGTGTCAAACGTGCAATATCACCTTCTTCAAGGTAGATAAAACGGTTGGTAATCGGTAAAAGTGCCAATTGATCCGAGCTAATAAAGTTCTCGCCAATACCGACACCAATCACAAGAGGTGAACCTTCACGGACCGTGATTAATTCATCAGGATAGTCGGTATGTACGATACCCAGTGCATAAGCACCTTTGAGCTGAGGCACGACACTTTTAACTGCTTCTAAAAGACTCGGGGTGGTTTTTAAAGCGTCATTGACTAAATGCGCAACAACTTCTGTATCGGTTTGTGAGGTAAAAACATAACCAAGCGCTTCAAGATCATCTTTAAGCTCTTGATAGTTTTCAATAATACCGTTATGAACAACAGCCACATTGCCTGAGATATGCGGATGGGCATTATTTTCAGTCGGTTTACCATGGGTTGCCCAGCGTGTATGTGCAATACCGACCGAACCTGCGATATCTGCTTCTTCAACGGCTTGTTCAAGATTTGCAACTTTACCTACGCGACGTTCACGTAGAACATGGCCTTTATTAATCAGCGCTAAACCCGCAGAGTCATAGCCACGATATTCAAGACGCTTTAAGCCTTCAATTAAAATATTGGTAATACTACGTTCTGCAACGCCGCCGACGATACCACACATAATGAATTCCTCTTATTTCTTAATCTTTTGCGGACGCGGATAGTTTTCTTTGGCAAATTGCTTCGAACGTTCTACCGCAAGGCTATTGTCTGCCACGTCACGTGTAATGGTTGAGCCAGCACCCACTGTTGCACCATGACCAATGGTGACAGGAGCGACTAATGAGCTATTTGAGCCGATGAAAGCTGAGTCACCGATAATGGTTTTAAATTTGTTTGCGCCATCATAGTTGCAGGTAATGGTGCCTGCGCCAATGTTTGAACCTGCACCGACTTCCGCATCACCTAAATAGGTAAAGTGGTTGGCTTTTGAGCCTAAGCCGACAGTGGTATTTTTAACTTCAACAAAGTTACCAATATGTACTTCTGCAGCTAATTTTGCGCCAGGGCGTAAACGTGCAAATGGACCGATTTGAGCGTCTTCACCAACAATGGCACTGTCAAAAACGCTATATGGTTGAACTTTAGTACCTGCCGCAATCTTGGTGTTTTTAATGATACAACCTGCACCAATTTCTACGTTATCACCGAGTTCAACATCACCTTCAATAATCACGTTGATATCGATACGGACATCTTGACCAACAGTCAATGTACCACGTAAGTCGAAACGTGCAGGATCAATCAGGTGAACGCCTTGTTGCATCAGTTGTTTAGCTTGGAATGCTTGAAATTCACGTTCAAGGGCAGCCAATTGTACGCGGTCATTGACACCTTCCACTTCGAAAGCACGTTCTGGCTCAACAGATGCCACTTCGAGACCGTCAGCAATTGCCATGGCAACGATATCGGTCAGGTAATATTCACCTTGCGCGTTATTATTGCTTAATTTTGGTAACCATTCGTGCAATTTAGCATTGCTTACTGCATAAATACCGGTATTAAATTCTTTGATTTTACGTTGTTCTTCAGAGGCATCTTTGTGTTCAACAATGGCTTGAATTTTGCCATTTTCACGTACAATACGACCATAACCTGTCGCATCATTAACCGTTAGGGTTACTAAGCCAATACCTGTTTGAGCAGATGCATCTAATAGTTTTTGTAATGTTGCTTCAGTGATGCAAGGCACATCACCCGAGAGAATCAAAGAAATCCCAGTTTTTGCTAGGACAGGCAGAGTCACTTTGACTGCATGGCCTGTACCCAATTGTTCTGCTTGTTCAACCCATTTGATATTTTCATGTGCAAACGCGTTTTGAACCAATTCACCGCCATGCCCATAGATGGTAATTATTTCTTCTGCATTTAGTTTTTTCGCCGTGTTGATGACATGACCGAGCAGCGGTTGTCCTGCGAGGGGTTGTAAAACTTTGGGTAAACGTGAACGCATACGTGTTCCTTTACCTGCAGCAAGAATAATAACGCTAGTAGACATGTTTAATCCTAGGTGTTTCTATTACATAGACACAATATAAAAATAAATACAGATGCAAAGCGCGGCCCAAAGACCCGCAATGATGTCGTCAAACATGATGCCAAAGCCACCACCGACTTGACGGTCAATGACACAAATAGGCCACGGTTTCCAGACATCAAATAAACGGAATAAAGCAAAACCAATCAATGCCCAAGTCCAGCTCATTTGCCCAAGATATAAAATCGGGAGGAAGGTAATGGACTGACCGGCAAATTCATCCCATACGATGCGGCCATCGTCATGAACACCCATGACTTTGGCGGTTTGACCACAAATATAGATCCCAATAATCGACATGATGATCATGACTATAATGGAGTTGAAAAAGCCGATTGCAAGCCAACCTGGAATAAACAACAAAGCAAAAGCAGAGCCAAAGGTGCCCGGTGCTTTGGGTGCAAGACCCGAACCAAATCCCACGCCACAAAAGGCGATGACTCGGTTAAACCAAGACATGGATTTAAAGTTAATGGCTGGCTTATGCAAAATGCTGGTATCCCTTAAATTTTAAGACTTGGTCAACACCGTGGTTGTTATAACGGATTCCCAAATTAGGGGTGATTTGACCGATTTTACTAATGTTTACATCTAATTTTAGTTGCAGAAGTTTTTTATAATTCTGCGGACTTATTGTAAAGCATAACTCGTAGTCATCTCCACCCGCGAGGGCGTATTGCCACTGCTTTTCTTGTTGTAATTGTTTTACATCGTGATCGATAGGAAGTTGATCTAATTCAATTTCTGCACCGACGTTTGAAGCGGCGAGGATATGTCCTAAATCTTGTGCGAGCCCATCAGAGACATCAATCATACTGTTGGCTAAGCCTTTGAGCTGTTGGCCCAGTAAGCAACGGGGTGTGGGATAATCTAAACGGTGCTGTAAGCGATGACCTAAATGGTTTAAGCCAAATGCAGCATCACCGACTTGTCCGCTGACGCAGATATAATCACCGATTTGGGCACCTGAACGTGGGACAGCTTGTCCTGATTCTATCCAGCCGAGGGCTGTAACTGAAATCGTCAGATGAGGACTTTGTGTGGTATCACCACCAATTAAACTCACACCAAATTGTTCGCAACAATCATATAAACCCTGACTAAAGTCTTTGAGCCAGTCATGATCAATTTGGGGTAGGCTCAATGCCAATAAAATACTGTGTGGTTTGGCACCCATTGCAGCAATGTCAGAGAGATTGACGGCAACAGATTTCCAGCCGATGGCATGTGGGTTTGTGTCGAAAGGGAAGTGACGCCCAGCAACCAGTGTATCGGCACAGATGACCAATTGTTGCTGTGGAGGAGGGGTGAGCAAGGCTGAGTCATCACCGACCCCTAAATCGACAGAATTGGTATTCTGTCGATTAAAATAGGTATCAATGATCGAGAACTCAGCCATACAACGTACTACTTAAAAAATTAATTAGCTTGTTGTTTTTCTGCTGCACGCAATGTAGTCGCTAAACGATCCAATACACCATTGATGTATTTGTGGCTGTCTGCACCGCCAAAATGTTTAGCTAATTCGATCGCTTCATCTAACACGACGCGATATGGAATCTCAAGATGTTCTTTAAGTTCATATGCACCAAGACGAAGTGTTGCAAGTTCAACACCATCTAAAGCGTCTACTTCACGATCGAGTACAGGGATTAAAAGCGCATCCAATGCTTCATGATTGGCAACAACCTCGGTCAATAACTCGTGGTAATAGCCGAGGTCGACCTTGTGCATGGCATTATCCACACGTGTACGTGCTTCAATCTCATGGACAGGATTACGGCTCATTTGCCATTCATAAATTCCTTGTACAGCAAAGCGACGTGCTTTACGTTTTGCTGCATAAGTTGCTTGAAGTGTTTGCGACATAGCGTTAAATAGCCTTTAACAAGTTAACCATTTCAATAGCAGTCAAGGCAGCTTCACTACCTTTATTGCCTGCTTTTGTGCCTGAGCGTTCAATCGCTTGTTCAATACTATCCGTAGTCAATACACCATTAATTACTGGTAAGCCAGTGTCTAGACCAACAACGCCTAAACCTTTGGCACATTCGCCAGCAACAAAATCGAAGTGAGGCGTGCTACCACGAATCACTGCGCCAAGCGCGATGATGGCATCGAAACGATCTGAAGCTGCAAGTTTTTTTGCAACCACAGGAAGTTCCCAAGCACCCGGTGCATGAACAACAGTGATATTATCCTCTGATACGCCATGACGTTTCAATGTATCAACGGCACCTTCTAGCAAATGTTCAACAACAAAGCTATTAAAACGACCAACTAAAATCGCATAACGGTCTTCGTTCGCGAGATGTAACATACCTTCAATACGGCGAACTGCCATAGCAACCTCGATTATTTCTCTGATGTTTGATTTGCGGTGATGTATTCCACCACTTCTAAGTTAAAACCTGATAGTGCATTAAAGCGTAGTGGAGAGCTGAGTAGCTTCATTTTTTCCACGCCTAAATCACGTAAAATTTGTGCACCCACACCAATGGTTTGATACTGCTGAGACAGTGCCGCATTGGATTTAACATTTTTCGGTGCAGTTAAATTTTCTAAAGCAGGGCCTAAGTCCTGTAAATGACGCTGACCAATCCATACTAAAACACCACGATCGCTGGATGCGATTTCTTTGAGTGCTTTATCGAGATTCCACGCCGGAGCACCATCTTGTTTATTGAGTTTTAATAAGTCACGAACCGGGCTGAAACCATGTACACGGACTGTGGTTATGCCTTGTTTTGGTTCGCCTTTAACCAGTGCCAAATGAATGTCTGGGTTACCAATTTCACGGTAACGGAACAATTCAAAAGTACCGTATTCAGTATCTAAAGTTTGTTGATCAATGCGCTCAACGGTTTGCTCATTGGTCATGCGGTAGTGAATTAAGTCCGCAATCGTGCCCATTTTTAAGCCATGCTTTTCAGCAAAGACTTCAAGATCTGGGCGACGCGCCATAGTGCCGTCTTCATTGATGATTTCACAAATCACAGATGCGGGTTCTAGGCCGGCTAAACGCGATAAATCACAGCCTGCTTCAGTATGACCGGCACGGTGAAGGACACCACCAGGCTGTGCCATCAGCGGGAAAATATGGCCTGGCTGTACGATATCAGCCGGTTTAGCATGTGCAGCCACCGCTGTTTGAATGGTGTGCGCACGTTCAGCAGGAGAAATACCTGTTGAAATGCCATTTGCTGCTTCAATCGACAATGTGAAGTTTGTACCGTGCTGTGCACCGTTTGCATCGACCATTAAAGGTAAATTTAACTGCTGGCAACGCTCTTTACTTAAGGTTAAGCATACAAGACCACGCGCATGCGTAATCATGAAGTTGATATCTTCAGGGCGTACGTGGGTCGCAGCGATGACAAGGTCGCCTTCATTTTCACGATCTTCATCATCCATCAGGATGACCATTTTACCTGCACGAATATCAGCTACGAGCTCTTCAACAGTATTGAGCGGCATCAATCTTCACCTTTTTGTTTGTATCGAATGACATTTACTTGCATTGATTGTTGCATAGTCTAACGTTTTTTTGCGTTCTTTGCCTATGCTTATCATTTTCCTTTAATGGCTCATTGTTATACACAGTCGTCAGAACCTTGAAAAGAGGACTTTATTTGAATTGTGCCATTTATGCCCAATCTTTAAGCGATTGAAAAGCATAAAAATTGGCAACCTTATACGGATATTGAATAATTAAGCCATAGGGAGCTGGCAGTTTATCGGAAGCGTTTAAGCGCATAACTACATGAAGGATCACATAAAATAATCGTCACTTATGCAGCTGAGTGCGCGGCCAAATAATCTTGAATGACCATTTTATTGGCCTGCAAAATGCTTTTTTGTAATTCGGGATCATGCATTGCCCGTGCAATTAAAACCGCACCGACCAATTGGGACATCATGGCCCAAGCTTTTTCTTCACTCGCCAAATGTGCGCTAAATAAAGCATGACCGCGCAGTAATTCCTTTTCATAGGCCTGTTTAATCGTGTCATCTGCACGAGCTACTTCGGTCGCAAGTGTCGGCAAAACACAGCCTTGTTCAGGATGTTCAAGGTGGGAAGGGGTTAAGTAACGGTCTAATTCAAAATTAATCCAGTCGGCTGCATTGTGATGCGGGTTGCTTTGCCACATGTTAAAGCTTTGCTGCAATTCATATTCAACCAATGCTTTGAGTAAATCCTGTTTTGACGAAAAATGTGAATAGAATGCGCCACTAGTGACACCTGCAGCTTTCATTAAGCCGTCAACACCTGTTGCAGCAAAGCCATTTTTTTTCGCAATTTGCCCCGTAATGTTGAGCAATTCTTGTCGTTTTTGTTGTTTGTATTCGGGTTTATAGCGCATGTGCATGACCCTAAAAAATTATGATTGACGATAAATTCATCATAACATAGTATTCGTTATAGTAACGATCGTTATTCAATAAAATTGATCGCACATGGAATATAAAAACTATCCAGCACGAGGAGATCGTCATGGAAAATAATCATATATCTCAGCCTGTCAAAGGTGTGGCATTGATCATTGGTGCAGGAGATGCCACCGGTGGTGAAATTGCCAAACGCTTTGCTTGTGGTGGTTATACCGCATGTATGACGCGGCGTAATGTCGACAAATTACAGCCCTTAATTGCTGAAATTCAAGCACAGGGAGGGACTGCTTTTGGCTTTGGTTCGGATGCTCGAAAAGAAGAGCAAGTGATTGAACTCATCGAGCACATTGAATCAAACATTGGCCCGATTGAGGTCATGGTCTTTAATATTGGTGCCAATGTGCCATGTAGTATTTTGGAAGAAACCGCACGTAAATATTTCAAGATTTGGGAAATGGCATGTTTCTCGGCATTTTTAACGGGTCGGGAAGTGGCGAAGCGCATGGTGAGCCGTGAATCTGGCACAATTATTTTTACGGGTGCGACGGCTGGGGTTCGTGGTGCCGCAGGCTTTGCCGCTTTTGCTGGCGCAAAACATGCGCTTCGTGCCTTGGCACAAAGCATGGCACGGGAACTAGGTCCACGTAATATTCATGTGGCGCATGTGGTGGTTGATGGGGCGATTGATACCGACTTTATTAAAGAGACTTTTCCCGATTTGTACGCAAAAAAAGCGCAAGATGGTATTTTAAATCCAGTACATATTGCAGAAAATTATTGGCATCTCTCACAGCAACCACGAGATGCATGGACGCATGAATTAGATCTGCGACCGTGGATGGAACGCTGGTAAGCATTGATTTAAAAATATTAGGAAAACAAGCAAAAAAAGGACGAAAAAAATGAAAGTCATTGAATTTTATTTTGATGTCGGCAGTCCATATAGCTACATTGGATTTCACCGTATTCAGCACATTGCTGAGCAATATCAGGCAGAAATTATCTGGAAACCGATGTTATTGGGTGGTGTGTTTAAAGCCACAGGCAATAGTAGCCCGATGGCGGTACCTGCGAAGGCACGTTATTCCATGATTGATCTTCAACGTTGGGCAAAGCTATGGCAGATACCTGTACAGATGAATCCGTATTTTCCGATCAATACTTTGCAGCTGATGCGTTTGATAACCGCAGTCCAGTTATTTCAGTCTGAAGAGTTTCTGAAAGTATTGATGGGTATTTTTAACGCGATGTTTGGTCAGCCACGCAATTTAAATGATCTCACCACCTTCATGCAACTCATGCAAGAACTGGGGCTAGGTGCAGAACAAGTGAAACAGTGGTTGGATGATGAAAAAGTCAAATCTGAGCTGAAAGTGGTGACCGAAGAAGCTATTGAACGGGGTGTGTTTGGGGCGCCAAGTTGGTTTGTGAATGATGAGCTGTATTGGGGTGTAGATCATCTACATTTTGTAGAGGATGCTTTACAAGGACAGTAACGCTTGGTGATACATGTATGGAGCATTTAAAAAAATTGAAAAAAGCGAACCTCGGTTCGCTTTTTTATGCTCTGAATCAAATCAAGACTTAGAAGAAGCCCATTGGTTTGGTGTCATAGCTCACCAATAGGTTTTTGGTTTGTTGGTAATGATCCAACATCATTTTGTGGTTTTCACGGCCGATCCCTGATTTTTTGTAGCCACCGAATGCTGCGTGTGCAGGGTAGATATGATAACAGTTGGTCCATACACGACCTGCCTGAATGGCACGACCCGCACGATATGAAGTATGTGCTGAACGCGACCAAACCCCTGCACCTAGACCATAAATCGTGTCATTGGCAATTTTAATGGCATCATCAAAATCTTTAAATGTTGCAACAGACAGAACTGGGCCAAAGATTTCCTCTTGGAAGATCTTCATGTCATTGGTGCCTTTAAAAATCGTTGGCTCAATATAGAAACCTGTACCGACTTCATTTCGTGGGTCACCACCAGTAATGAGCTGAGCACCTTCATTTTTACCTGTCGCAATACAGCCCAAGATTTTATCTTGCTGCTCTTGCGATGCTTGTGCGCCAATCATGGTGTCGGTATCTAAAGGATGACCGGTCTTAATACGTTTGACACGCTCGACAGCCATTTCCAAGAATCGATCAGCAATGCTTTCTTGTACCAAAGCACGGGAAGGACAAGTACAAATTTCACCTTGGTTCAGCGCAAACATGGCAAAACCTTCGAGTGATTTATCTAGGAACTCATCATCTTTGTCCATGATGTCTTCAAAGAAGATATTTGGTGATTTTCCGCCAAGTTCTAAAGTCACAGGAATGATATTTTCAGTCGCATATTGCATGATCATTTGACCGACAGCGGTTGAACCTGTGAAGGCGATTTTTGAGATGCGTGGATTGGTCGCCAATGGACGACCGACTTCAACACCATAACCATTCACAATATTCAGCACGCCCGGTGGGAGTAGGTCTTGAATGAGTTCAGCCAAGACCAAGATGCTGACAGGCGTTTGCTCCGCAGGTTTCAACACGATGCAGTTTCCCGCAGCCAATGCTGGAGCAAGTTTCCAAGCCGCCATCAAGATTGGGAAATTCCACGGAATAATTTGACCGACCACACCAAGTGGCTCATGGAAATGGTAAGCAATTGTATTTTCATCAATTTCAGAAATGCCACCTTCTTGCGCACGGATACAGCCGGCAAAATAACGGAAGTGATCGATACACAGTGGAATATCAGCGGCTAAGGTTTCACGAATCGGTTTACCGTTGTCCCAGGTTTCTGCGACCGCAAGGAGCTCTAGGTTTTCTTCAAGTCGATCGGCAATTTTTAATAAAATATTTGAGCGTGTGGTTGGGGAAGAGGCGTTCCATTGGGCTTTGGCTTTATGCGCTGCATCCAAAGCCAATTCGATATCTTCAGCAGAAGAACGTGGCACTTTGGTAAAAACTTTACCGTCTACAGGGGAGATATTTTCAAAGTATTCACCTTTCACTGGCGCGACCCATTGGCCACCAATCAGGTTTTCATACTGAGCTTTAAACTGAACTTTTGAACCGGGTTGATTAGGATCGACATAACGCATATGAATTTTCCTTTGCTTGTTTATTATGATCTTGTTGGGCTGCCTATCTGTGGCAATCTACAGCTTTGGTATAAGGTACTTTTGTACATTATTTGATTAGCATAGCCTGTATAAGGTTGGAAAAAGGTTGGAGACAAGAAGGTTTACAATATTTTTTTTCAGTCTTAAAAACAAAAGCCGGGAAACGGATTTTTAGTCATGAATTGTTGTGAGAATAATGAATGATGATACCGAAGGATTTATCTGAAAAACGACAGAATGTCGAACGGTTAAGGCAGGGCATGAGTCTGTCAAAGCAGCAAAGCTCGCAATTGAATGAGAGCATTGTGAGTTCTTGGCAGCGATCGGCGCAGGCGGAAATTCCGGAAAACCGGAGTGCTGCGCCTTTGGTGAATTTAAGTCCTCAGAGTCAACAGCAGTCGGCATTGCATCACGCGTTGCAACATTGTGCCGAAGATTTAAAACACATTGCCGAACAGTCATCGATGGTACTTGCCGTGGGTGATGTAGGTAGCACGATTATTTGGAGTGCGTCGAGTCGGCAAATGCAAAGTGCTGCGGAAAGTGTACATTTTATTGCAGGTGGGCAATGGCGCGAAGAATTGGTCGGCACCAATGCTTTAGCGTTGTCTCTAAAAACCCAACAGTCGAGTTGTGTGTTTTCAAATGAACATTACATGCCATCAGTACATGAATGGGTCTGCTATGCAGCACCGATTATCGATCCACATACGCAGCAAATTTTGGGCGTGGTTGATTTATCCACCGTGTGGAAAAACCACAATAGTTTAGGGCTACTTGCGGCTGAACGCTGCGCTTCGATTATTCAATCGGCTTTACTCGATTTTCAAAAACAGCATTTGTATATTCGGGCCTTTGCTGTGCCGCAAGTGTTATTTAATGGCAAAGTGATGGTGCTGACCCCGCGGCAAATAGAAATTTTGACCATCTTGGCGCTATGTCCGCAAGGCATGACCTTAGATACTTTGCATCAAGCCTTATATGGTGAACGTAAGGTGAGTGTTGGGACTTTAAAAGCGGAAATGTCGCAGCTACGCGATATTTTGGGTGGCATGTTAGGCTCAAGACCCTATCGCTTATTGGCGCAAGTCGAAGCCGACTTTTTACAAGCCGAGCAAGCTTTAGATGCAGGTTATCTCGATTCTGCATTAAAACTGTGTTCAGGGGTTTTCTTGGCTAAAACTGAAAGCCCATTTTTAGGGGCATGGCGTGATTGTCTTGAGTCACGATTAAGCCAAGCGATTTTTAATGCCAAAGAAACAGATGTTCTGCTCAAGCATGTCGCGCGTTTTCCTGAAGCTATTGATGCGGTTGAACGTCTGATCGAGCTGATGCCGAGATCGCATCCCGTACATCAGACCTTGTTGAAATTAAAACAGTAAGTTGCAATGTGATTCAGGCTATTAAAGGCCTTTATTGGCCAGCCATTCAAAGAGCTGGGTATAGACTTGTTCGCGCGCGTTTTTTTTCGAAAGCACTAAATCATGCAAGCCATTGTGTATGCTTTGAATGGTGACATCGCCTTGAATTTTCTTGGCATATTTTTGGATGTCTTTTACACCTAAAATCACATCACTGGTCTGTGCTGCTTTACCCCATCGTTTTGGATTTTGTGTTTGATGCGAGTGCATGACCAAGACCGGTACATCTAGGCTGACACCTCGATGAATCTCTTTTTGAGCCTCATAAATTGTCCGCACGAAACTTAAATACACCATTGGATAGCGGGTCTTTTTCCAGTCTAAATTGAAGTCCCATTCACCCTTGAGTTCGCGGTGTAAACTGGCGGTATACCATTTATTCAGTTCACTCGGAAATTTTAAATTGGGAAAGGTTTTTGCCAATTTACTCAGCTGTGGAATACCCAGTGCGCGTTTCACCGGATTCATGTTGAAATCATAAAATGGGCTGTTAACCCAAAGGGCTTGAATTAAAGGATGATTTGGATGATGGGCTGCATACAAAGTGGTGGTTAAGCCACCGGTAGAATGACCACAGAGCAGCAAGGCATCATGACCTTCATCAGCAATGATCGTTAGGGCTTGATCTATTTCGGCATCGTATTCAGACAGTGCATGCACATTATAGTATTTTTGATGCGGGCGGATTGAGCGACCATATTTTCTTAAATCTAAGGCATAAAAGTCGAAACCGTGCTGATTAAAGCGTTCGGCCATTTCGGTTTGGAAAAAATAATCGATAAAACCATGGATATAGAGCACCGCTTTGGAGGTAGGAGCCGTGGCTTTTTTGCGAACCAGTGTGGCAACCACTGGGCCTTCATAATCATCAGGGAAGGTCAGCGTGGCTTGTTCATAGCCTGCGCCCAAAATGTCAGGTTGATACTGAATATGTGAATGGCTCATTATTATACTCATCAATATTATTGGACATTATGCTTTATCCTTGATGAGCCATGAGCTTTTGTCAAATGAATAATCGATGCTGATTTACGAACTAAAAAAAGAGTGACCTCAGTATGAAAGCAACCAATCTATGGTCGCTTTCCTGAAATAAAAGGTGAAATGGATTCAGTTGAGCCTACATCACTAAACTCAAAGGATAATGTAGGCACTTAGGTCACTTAAACATGAAGACCTTTGGGGCTTAACTTAAACTGCCGCTTTGAAGTCGACCACAGAGGCATTGGCTTTCAGCGCTGCCTTGAAAATATCAACCACTTGAGCATGAGTCGCTTTACGTGGGTTGGTGAGCATACAGGCATCTTTTTGCGCATTTTCAGACATGATGCTGAGGTCTTGTTCTTTCACACCAAGTTCAGAAAGGCTCGATGGAATGCCAATCGAAGCAGACAGTTCACGGATTGCTGCAATTGCTGCATAAGCCGCTTCAGTCACCGTTAAACCATCGGTTGGCACACCCATGAGCTGCGCGATACGTGCATATCGGTCAGGGCAGGCGATCAGGTTAAATTCGCAAACGTGTGGTAACAGCACGGCATTACATACGCCATGTGGCAAGTTGTAGAAGCCGCCGAGTTGGTGCGCCATCGCGTGGACATAACCTAAAGATGCATTGTTAAATGCCATCCCTGCTAAGTACTGTGCATAGCTCATCGCATCACGCGCTTCTAAGTTTTCGCCATTGGCTACGGCAGGGCTGAGCCATTCACTGATCATGCTGATGGCCTTTTCAGCACAAGCATCGGTAATGGGATTAGCTGCTGTAGAAACATAAGCTTCGACCGCATGCGTTAATGCATCCATACCGGTTGCTGCAGTGAGCGCCGCAGGTTTTGCAATCATTAGTTTCGGGTCATCAATGGCGATAAGAGGCGTACAACGCCAATCGACAATCGCCATTTTAACGTGGGTGTCGGTATTGGTAATAATACAGAAACGGGTCATTTCTGATGCCGTACCTGCGGTGGTATTAATCGCAATGAGTGGAGTCATTGGGACTGTACTTTTATCGATGCCTTCATAGTCACGAATATGGCCACCACCCGCAGTCACTAAGCCAATGCCTTTGGCACAGTCATGAGAAGAGCCGCCGCCGAGAGAGACAATAAAGTCACAGCCATTGTCATTGTAGGCATCTACACCGCTATGTACGTTGGTGTCAGTTGGGTTGGGTTCTGCGCCCGGGAATATATGACTTTCTACGCCAGCTTCAGTTAAATATGCGGCAATGGTGTCTGCCACACCAAATTTGTATAGACCGGCATCGGTCACGATAAGCGCTTTCTTTGCGCCAAGATTTTGCGCCTTTGCACCAATTTCTTTAGCACAGCCGGGGCCAAAAAGTGAAACACAAGGGATGTAAAAACCGTTTGTTTGATCTGCAATATTTTTAAAAGCCATGGTGCGATTCCTTCTACCATTCATTGTCATTTGTTATGGGTGATACTCACCTAAACTGAGTATTGCGAGGGATGTTTTAAATTCACACCTACCAAAGACCTACCAAATTTAGGGCTTTGTTTTGAATTTATTTAATTGATTGAAATTTAATCATTAATTATTTTTGTTATTTTCTAAGATTCGCTAAAAGTCGTATACATTTAAGCCAAAATAGGCGTTGCGATGATTGGATGCATGATCGAGTTATCAGATTATAAAATCTAACTAAAACTACTATCAATTTACTAAATGCCCCAAAGCGCTCGAATCAGGATAGGCTATAACAAATAACGAGATAGTCACTTTTGTACATTTCGCTTTTTGCAGTGCGAAACAAAAGATTAATTAAACGAGTTAAATAATGCCTAGTGAAAATTTGAAAACGAAACGTCCTTTATATATTCCTTATGCCGGAAATACACTTTTAGAACTCCCACTTTTAAATAAAGGCTCTGCGTTTAATGAAGATGAACGTAAGAGCTTTAATTTGCACGGTTTAATTCCACACGTCACAGAAAGCATTGAAGAGCAAAGTCAGCGTTCTTATCAGCAATATTGTGCATTTAATAGTGATATCAATAAGCATATTTACCTGCGTAATATTCAAGACACCAACGAGACGCTGTTCTATCACTTAATTGAAAACCACCTCAGTGAGATGATGCCGATCATCTACACACCAACAGTGGGTGAAGCTTGTCAGCGCTTTTCAGATATTTACCGTCGTCATCGTGGGATCTTTATTTCATATCCTGACCGTGATCATATTGACCAAATTATTCATAACGTGAATAAAAAGAACGTGAAAGTGATCGTTATTACGGACGGTGAACGTATTCTTGGACTTGGTGACCAAGGCATTGGGGGGATGGGGATTCCAATTGGTAAGTTGTCGCTCTACACCGCATGTGGTGGGATCAGTCCAGCTTATACATTGCCGATTACTTTAGATGTCGGAACCAATAACCAACAGCTGTTGAATGACCCGATTTATATGGGATGGAGTCAGCCTCGTATCAGCGGTGAAGAATATTATCAATTTGTTGATGACGTGATTAAAGCCATTCAACAACGTTGGCCAAAAGCGCTGATTCAATTTGAAGACTTTGCACAAAAAAATGCGATGCCTTTATTGGAAAAATATCGCGATAAAATTTGCTGCTTTAATGATGATATTCAAGGAACAGCAGCGGTGTCTGTCGGAAGTTTAATTGCGGCATCACGTGCAGCAGGCAAGCAGCTCAAAGATCAAATCGTCACATTCTTAGGGGCAGGTTCAGCAGGCTGTGGGATTGCAGAGCAGATTATCAAGCAAATGGTGGCGGAAGGTTTAACCGATGCTCAAGCGCGTGCGCGGGTGTTTATGGTCGATCGCTTTGGTTTAATTACTGAAAATCAGCCGAATCTTTTAGATTTCCAACGCAAACTTGCGCAAGCACCGGATAACGTTGCTCATTGGGCAAATGCAGATTCAGTCATTTCGCTATTGGATGTAGTTACACATGCTAAACCGACTGTATTGATTGGCGTTTCGGGACAACCGGGACTGTTTAGCCAAGAGGTCATTGAAACGATGGCTGCGAATTGTGAACAGCCTATTGTGTTGCCACTGTCTAATCCAACATCGCGTGTCGAAGCGGTGCCTGCAGATATTATCGAGTGGACCAAAGGTAAGGCTCTGATTGCGACTGGTAGTCCATTTGCACCAGTGAATTATCACGGCAAGATTCATCATATTTCACAGTGCAATAACTCCTATATTTTCCCGGGGATTGGTCTCGGTGTGATTGCATCTGGGGCGAAACGTGTGACGGAAAATATGCTGATGGCATCGAGTACGGCGTTGGCAGACTGTTCACCAAAATTGGCAGATCCAAATGCCGATTTATTGCCAAGTTTGGATTATTTACAGGATATTTCGAAGAAAATCGCTTTGAAAGTGGCATTGGCAGCGATTGCTGATGGTGTTGCACCAAATGTCAGCGTTGAAGTGCTCGAACATGCGATTGAAGAGAATTTCTGGAAACCTGAATATCGTGATTATGTCCGTGTGACCTATTAATTCGGTCTAAAGATCCTGTTTGAACAGAATCGAATTTGCACCTAATTGAAAAAATACCCTAATCTGGATTAGGGTATTTTTTATGTGTAGCCGCACGCTTTTTTCTAAGAAATACGAAAAATAATCGTGAGGGTCGTTTTAAATTTTGCGTTTATCGAGCTGGTTGGAAATGTGATCACCACAGGCTTGAACCAGCATCACGATCGCGACCAATACCACAATCACTGCCAACATGATTTGCATATCAAAGCGTTGATAACCGTACCGATAAGCAATATCCCCCAAACCACCTGCACCGATCGCCCCTGCAATGGCAGAAGAATTAATCATGGTCACCAAGGTCACGGTAAAGCCTGCGACGATGCCGGGAAGCGCTTCAGGGAGCAGCATATGCCAAATGATTTGTTTGCGGTTACAGCCGATGGCTTGAGCAGCCTCAATCAGACCTTGATCGACTTCACGTAAGCTTACTTCAGCTATACGTGCAAAAAAAGGCGTGGCCGCAAGGGTTAAAGGCACGACAGCGGCCCAAACGCCATAACTGGTGCCCACGATAAAGCGCGTGAGCGGAATAAGCGCCACCATTAAAATCAGAAAAGGCACCGAACGGGTAATATTGACCAACCAACCTAGCGTGTGGTTTAGGCTTTTTGAAGGATAAATCCCGTGTTCAGCACTACACACCAATACGACCGCTAAAGGCAGGCCGATCAGAAAGGCCACAAAGGCTGAAACGCCGACCATCAGTAAGGTATCAATGGTTCCACTAATCAGTAAATCAATGAGTTGGTCGTGCATAGCCGAGTACCTCAATCTTTGCGATATGGTGTTTAAGTTGTTCAGATAAGGCGTTGATCTCTAAATGGCTGTGGTCTATTGCAACAATCAAAGAACCGATTAAATGCCCTTGAATACTATCGATATGACTTTGATACAGATGTACTGGCGCCTGAAATTGATCAAAAATAAACTTTAAGTCCGGCGACTGTTGTAGTGTCGATTCATAGCGTAATTTTAAAATGATTTGATCATTTGGATCTGACGGTTGTGGCTGAATATCGCTTGGTAAATCAAGCTGTTCAAGGTTGAGCAACTCTTGTGTGATCTGCTGCTGAGGCGTAGAAAACACTTTCCAAACCTGTCCTGCTTCTACAATTTCGCCTTGATCGATCACCACAACTTGATCGCAAATCTCGCGAATGACCTGCATTTCATGGGTAATCAACACAATGGTGATACCGAGCTTTTGATTAATTTCTTTAAGCAAAGACAGCACAACAGAAGTACTTTCAGGATCGAGTGCAGAAGTCGCTTCATCACAGAGTAAAATTTCCGGATGATGAACTAACGCTCGTGCAATCCCGACACGTTGTTTTTGCCCACCGGAAAGTTGAGAAGGGTAGTGCGCTGCTTTATTTTCAAGACCCACTAGCTTCAGCACTTCATTCACTCGCTGAGAGATATCAGCTTGACTGAAATTGGCAATTTTAAGGGGCAGCGCAATATTGTCATACACGGTTTTGGCAGACATCAAATTAAAATGCTGAAAAATCATGCCTATGCGTTGACGCAGTGCAATCAACCCTGCGTGATTTAAGCTTGATAATTCTTGTTGATGGATGTGAATACTGCCATCACTGATTTGTTCTAAGCCATTCAGCGTTCGAATCAGCGAAGATTTACCCGCGCCGCTTTTCCCAATAATGCCGAATATTTTGCCTTGTGGAATATTCAGATTGATATCTTTTAAGGCATGAACCTGCTGTCCTTGCACATCATAAAATTTATTTAAATTTTTGATTTGGATATGGGGGACGGCAAATTCAACCGATGAACCGAAACTCACCATGAGCGACTCCTTATTTCCAACCAGGGAACCACAGTTTTGCACCAAAATCTGCGTCCAATGCCTGTTTAACTTTAGGTGAGTTTTGATAAATATCGACAAATTTACGCAGTTTATCGTCACGATCTACATAGTCATCACGAACGGCAAATAAGATGGCAAAACGCTTGTCGGTATTGGAGTCAAACAGTAAGGCATTTTCAGGATCGGCAGTTTTTGCTAGACGTAAATAATGTGGATAGCCAAAAGCCAGATCGACATCATCAATCGCACGTGCCGTTTGAGGGCCTTCCACCTCAATAAATTGAAGTTGTTTAGGATTCGCAGCAATGTCATTTAAAGTCGATAAAAAGTTATCTGGCTGTTTCAGTTCAATGAGCTTGGCTTGCTGTAACAGTTGTAAGGCACGGCCCTGATTGACCGGATCATTCGGAATCACCACTTTGGCTTTATGGGGTAAATCAGCAAAGTTTTTATACTTTTTGGAATACAGCCCGACATGGGTTGCAGCACCAACATCAAAGGCTTTGATTTTAAAATCCGTTTCTTTTTTTGCATTGTCTAGAAACGGCTGATGTTGGAAAAAGTTTGCATCAATATCGCCGTGGTTTAGAGTGATATTCGGGGTATTCCAGTCTGAAAATTCCACCAATTTCACATTCAGCCCTTGCTGCTTGGCTTCATCTGCGGCGACTTGTAAGGGTTTAGCAAAAGATGGGCTAATCCCAATCACCAATTCACTTTGATGATTTTTCTTTTGTTGATTCCAAATAACTAAGCCAATCACCAAGATGGCCACGATCACACCAATCAGTGTGAATTTAGATTTTGCTGTTTGTGCCATGGCACACCTCTATTTTTTGAAATAATTAAATTTTTTGACTAAAATTTTATTTTTTAAGTGCAGCTTATGCTGTCTCAACGTTTTTAATTGCTGCCTGAGATCCCGCGTCGGAAGTGCGACATCGGTAGCGATGAGCAGGATGTGTCGTGGCTAAATGGTCACCTTGTTGAAACAGTTTTTGCCGCAAACTACCGGTGTCATATGCAGTTTTATAGCGACCACGTTGCTGTAATTCAGGAATGACCAAACGAATAAAATCTTGATGTGACTCAGGTGCAACGGTGCGAGTCAGATTAAATCCATCGATGCCAGTTTCATCCAAATAATCAATTAACTGTTCTGCAACATTGGCACCACTCCCAACAAAGAGCGGATAACGCCCACCTAGAACGTGCTGAGCACGCAAATCTTGGCGCGTAATTTTCTGCTCTTTAAATTTTTGATTGACCGATGCGATGCTATTGGTCTGCTGATACGGAATGGCTTCATCTTCTGCAAAGTTGGCGAGGTTCATCCCAATCGAGCTGGAAAAGTGTGCCAGTCCCGCTTCAGGATTGGCATAGCGAATGTATTCAGCCAATTTCTCTTGGGCGAGTTCATCGGTCTCTGCGGTCACTACCGTAATGCCGACAAAGAGTTTTACGGCTTGTGGGTCACGACCTTGCGCTGCGGTTTGACTGCGAATTTTCTGTACCTGATTTTTGACTTTTTCAGCGCTGTCTGCACCGATAAACATGCCTTCCGCATGTTGCGTCGCAAAAGCTAAGCCACGTGGTGAAGCACCGGCCTGATACAACACAGGGGTGCGCTGTATCGACGGGGAAACTTGAAATACCCCTTGGCTTTGATAGAACTTGCCTTGGTGTTGAATGGCATGTACTTTTTTTGGGTCACTAAAGATTCGATGTACTTTATCTTTTTGAACCGCATCATTTTCCCAAGAGCCTTCCCAAAACTTATAGCAAAGTTGCAAAAATTCTTCGGCTTGTTCATAGCGTAGATCATGATCTTTCAAGCCTTTTTGCCCAATGAGGCGTTCTGCACTGTCTAAATATCCAGTCACGATATTCCAGCCGATTCGACCTTGGGTCAGATGGTCTAGGCTGGCGAATCGACGTGCAAATTGATAAGGCGTTTCATAGCTCAAATTGACTGTTACACCAAAACCTAAGTTTTCAGTGACCGCAGCCATTGCAGAAATCAGGGTGCTGGGGTCATGGCTCGGCAGTTGGATCGATTCTTTAAGTGTGAGATCGATATTGCCTTCATAAACATCATAGACCCCTGTGATATCCGCTATAAATAGCCCATCAAACAGCCCTTTCTCCAAGGTTTTGGCAAGACCCGTCCAATAGCTCAGTTCATTAAAGCGGTGTGACTCATCGCGTGGATGGGTCCATAAGCCATGATTGATATGGCCGACACAGTTCATGTCGAAGGCATTCAGTAAAATTTTCTTGGCTGGATGTGATTGGGTATCTGCTGTGGTGATTTCGCTCATTACAAGGTCCCTCGACGTGGGGGCAATACGCCATTTAGGAGGTAATTGGCAATAAAGAAATATTTCCAACGCCCTGCATCATGCAAGGTGTGGACACGTGCATTACGCCAAAATCGATCTAAGCCATCTTCACGCTGACTGCCACGGCTGCCTGCAAGCTCAATCAATTTTGAAGCCGCTTTCAGTGCAGTTTCAGTACTATGCGCACGCACTTTCGCTACATCTAATGAGGCTTTTGCGATGTTTTCGGCATTGGGCTGTGGGCGAGCAGCATCGATGGAGCGAGCAGCTTGTTTCAGCAAGACCTCACTGGCGCGAACATCTGCGGCAATGCGACCGAGTTCGTATTTGGTTAAAGGATCTTCGCTTGCAAGATCAAGACCTGAATCAATCCATGGTCGAGCTTGGTGTACGCGGCTCAAACTTTCTTCAAAGGCTGCGCGGGCTATACCGACTTCAATCGCAGCATGCATAATTTGCGCAAATGGCCCAACCAATGTTGGTTCCGTAAATGCACGATCAAAGGGAATAACATCTGTGGCAGGAACCGCAACTTGATGAAATTTAACAGAACCGCTGCCCGTGGTGCGTTGTCCAAACCCTGTCCAATCATCGATCAGCTCTAGACCTGCACTTTCACGTGAAATAAAGGCTAAATATTCACGACCATCAGGGTCTTTGACCAATGTAGGAATGCGATGCGCAAATAAACTGCCGGTGCAATAAAACTTTTCACCATTCACTACAAAACCATCGTCATGAGGACGAATCGACGTTTGTTTTTGCGCAGCGGTTTTGGTTTTAAACTCGGCTAAGGCATTGCCAAAACGAGCGCCAGCAAGCACTTCGGCATAAAGCTTTTGCTTTTGTTCAGCAGTGCCGGTGTTTCGTAATACTTCCAATGCATAAAAATGGTTTTGTGGAATTTGTCCAATTGAGCCATCTACACCACTCATAAGCGCAATCACTTGCGCCACGGTATAACTTGAAACGTCAGCACCACCAAATGCTTTGGGAACCGTGATTGCCCAGAGTCCAGATTGGCTATAGGCCTCGATTTCATCAACAGGGAGTATGCGTTCGGCATCACGTTGCACGGCATTTTTTCTAAATTGTTCAGCCAATTGTTTTGCAATTTCAATCGCTTCTGCATCGGACTGAATAATATGTGCAGGTGTTGTTGATGCGGCCTGTAGCGAATTAATATTTGGAAATGAGGTCATCAGAATTCTCCTTAAATCCACGCATGGCGTGCAGGTAATTTATGATTTAAGTAATAGTCGCCTAAGGTATGCAGCTTCCAGCGCACAGGATCATGTAAGGTGTGTACTCTGGCATTGCGCCAGTGTTGATCAAGGTTATGGGCACTTAAACTTGCACGGCTGCCGCCTAATTCAAGGAGTTTTTCAGAGATCTGTAAGGCTGCATCATTGGCATAGATTTTGGCTTCTGTGATACGAATCGAAGCCAGAGCAGCTTGTTGTTCGTTCACCTGAACAAGCTGATCTAATTCATCGAGATAATCTGCGGCTTCATCTAAAAGTAAAATCGCAGCATCCAATAAAACTGCAGATTTCCCCACTTCCTGTAGGGTGTATGGCTCAAAACTGGCTTTCTCGACTTGTGCATCCACAATTGGACGGGCTTTTTGTACCGCAGAAAGGGTGTCTGCAAAGGCAGCTTCCGCAATCCCCACATCGATCGCGACTTGCATCAATTGCGAAAAGGCACCGCGATACGTTGGCCCTGCAGAAAGCTTACGTTCATCAAAAATTAATAGGGGATCTACTGCCACATGATTCAGTTTGACAGTGCCACTAGACGTTGTGCGTTGGCCAAAACCATTCCAGTTATCAATCACTTCTACGCCTGTAGCGTGTCGATCAATGATGGTCAGGACAACATGACCTTCAGGGTGAACGGCTTTAATCGCCAACCAATCTGCAAAACTACTGCCGGTCGAATAGAACTTTTCACCATCGACCACATACGTTCCATTTTCAATGCGCAGCGTTGTATTTAAGGTTTTGGTGTCTTTGGTATTGCGCTCTGGGCCACCATTGGCTAAACGTTTTCCCTGTAAAATTTCATTAAAAATAAAGGCTTTTTGTTCATCCGTTCCCATGAGGTCAATCATATACAGCAAGGCAATTTGGTTTTGTGGAATTTGGCCCACGCTAGAATCTGCTTTATTGATAATGCGAAAAACCTGCGCCAGTGTCTTGTTGGACACGTAGGCACCGCCAAATTTTTTGGGAATACGAATGCCGCCTAAACCTTTCTGACTGAATAAGTCGATTTCTGCAAAAGGCAGTAGGCGGTTCTGATCACGTTCATTTCGACCTTCCAAAGCAAAATCTGCAACATGATACGCTGCATGAATTGCTTCTAAGTCATTTTCAATAACATGAATATTTTCAGAGATTAAATGAGACATAATGACACCTTTAATAGATATCAAAACGCTACTCGTAAATGCGTGATTCTTTAAATGATGGATTATTCTTAACTTAGCAGAATGTCTTTTTAGCATTTAATCTGCATAAAAATTATGCAAATTAGATAAAATAAGTGTTTGATTTAAAACAATAGATGTAGAAATAACAACAAATGAATTTATTAGAAAATAAGGTATTAGCAACTTTGCAGATATTCAACCTTAAAAATAATATATCTAAGACAGTGGGTTAGATACTTCTATTTGAATGAAGTATAGCTTTGTTCAAGGCCTCATTTAACATTGTAGATTCGTCTGAATCGCTCCAAATTATCTCACTTTCTTTGTAGAAGACAAAAGCTTAGTAATATTACGATAGCTATAAAGAAAGTAGTGATAGGCTTCATCTAGCTATTGGCTCTAGAGCTTGATGTTTTAACATACATTAAATGGGATGAGTGGAAACCTCAGTCTGAATATCGTTGCCAATGCAGTTAAGAAATTGCTTCGAACAGGAATAAAGGATGAGATTCTAAATTACCAGTTCAATATTTCTTAAATTAATCAGATTCATGCATGTGTAATGGTTTGAAATCAATTGAACGAACGAGGCTGTTTTCACCCCTCAATGATGACTTAAATCTAAGTTGTTTAGGAGGGCTTAATTTTTTGAATCTTTGAATAAGCATGTCGATCAAAACACAATACTTGAAAAGGAGTATACTTCTACTACTAAAGTACAATCACAGTGTGTGATTGTACTCAATCTTCAAACTTCGTTACATAGGCAACTATTTGGTATCAATAGCCCAAATTATTTCCTTATCTGTAAGTATTTAAAACTGAATGCTAGCCATAACTTCAAGAATTGAATGAGTAGAATGTAATTAGATTTATACGATTTCAAATGCGTTTTGTTGGGCACCATGTATTTATAGCATACGATTTAAAAGACTTTACTTTATTCTAATTTTTTGACTATTCAACCAAGCTTATATTACCCAGAGGCAAGGTATGAACACAGAACAAACCTCTCCGCAAGAGCGTGTAGGGGCTAAAGTCTACCGATATTTTTTTATCGTACTGACTGCTCTGATCGCACTATATTTAATCATCCAAGGTTCTAAATTATTGAGTCTCGGTGGTTCAAGCTATTATCTCATTGCTGGTGTTGCGTATATCGTCATCGCTGTTTTATATGCAATGAAAAAAGCCGCTGGCTTTTGGTTGTCTATCATCACATTTATTGCAACTGTGATCTGGGCAATTGCTGAAGTGCAAGGTTTTGACTTTTGGCAATATATTCCACGTTTAGTGACCCCAACTGTTTTATTTGTTTTAAGCCTATGGGCAAGTCGTAGTCTGCCTGCACTGAGCCTCACAAAAGTTAAAATAGCCAATCAAGTTGGATTCGTTGGTTTAGCTGCCTGTGTGGTTGCGCTGATTGCCGCATTCTTCCCACATGGCAAAATTTTAAATCCAGTTGATCTCGTACAAGATCCAAGTTTAGCAAAACCAAATGCTGAAAACCCAGACAACTGGGAGTATTTTGGTCGTAATGGTAACGGTACACGTTTCGCTCCATATACTGACATTACCCCTGAAAATGTCAAAGATTTGAAAGTTGCTTGGACCTACCATACGGGTCGTGATTTGAAAGCAGGTGTAGACGAAAATACACCCATTCAAATTGGTAGCACACTGTATTCATGTACACCGACCAATATTATCACTGCCATTGATGGTGATAGTGGTAAAGCACTTTGGAAATATGATCCTAAAGCAAAAACTGCGGAACATATTACCTGTCGTGGTGTAGGCTACTACGATGCAACTAAAGATAAATCACTTACACCTGCCGATTTAGCATCTAACGGCATCAAAGCATGTCCACAACGTATTTTAACCTCTACTGTTGATGGTCGTTTAATTGCCTTGAATGCGAAAACAGGTGCTTTATGCCCTGAGTTTGGTATCAATGGTCAAGTCGATGTTTTACATGACATGGGGCCAACTGAACAAAGTAAACGCTACCACCCAACATCAACTCCTCTCATTGCAGGTCATGTTGCAATTTTAGGTGGCTGGGTCCGTGATATTGTGCACGGCGAGCCTTCTGGTGTCGTACGTGCCTATGATGTTCGTACAGGTAAATTGGCTTGGGCGTGGGATATTGGTAATCCTGAACTTGTTGGTGAGCCTAAAGATGGTAAAGGTTATACCCTTGAAACGCCAAACATGTGGACCATTCCAACCTATGACAAAGACTTAAATCTTGTTTATTTACCTACTGGTAATGGTCCTCCAGATTATTGGGGTGGTGACCGTAGTGGTGCTAAAGAGAAATTTGGTTCGGCTGTCGTTGCTGTCAATGCAACGACTGGTAAAACAGTGTGGTCGTATCAAATTGTGCATCATGACGTATGGGATTATGACTTACCGTCACAACCTGTGCTTTACACCATGACCAATGATCAAGGTGAAAAAGTTCCTGCATTGATTCAAACCACTAAAATGGGACAAATCTTTGTCTTAGACCGTCGTACGGGTAAACCAGTGTCTAAAGTGGTTGAAAAAACCGTTCCAACCTCTGGTGCTGCTGAAGGTGAAAAACTTTCTCCAACTCAACCATATTCTGTCGATATGCCACAAATTGGGAATGACACTTTACGTGAAAAAGACATGTGGGGGATCTCTACCTTTGACCAATTAAACTGTCGTATTGATTATAAAGATTCTGTGTATCAAGGTCTTTATACCCCGCCGGGTGAAAAACCATATATAGAATGGCCAAGTCTTTTAGGTGGTATGAACTGGGGTGGTATTTCTATCGATGAATCAACAGGTTTGATGTTCGTCAACGATATGCGTATGCCACTTCGTATGTCTCTTGTACGTAAAGAAGACATGGGCAAGTACAAAATCTCAACGGATGAAGTTCCAGGATTCATGGGGACTGTACGTCCACAATTTGCAGGTCCATATGCAGGTGTAAAAATCGACATCATGCAGTCTGCATTGGGTGTACCATGTAACCGCCCTCCGTTCGGAACCATGACAGCGATTGATTTGAAATCTAAAAAAGTCGTTTGGGAAGTGCCAATGGGGACTGCTGAACAACTTGGACCTTTAGGTATTAAATCTCATATGCCAATGCCTCTTGGTATGCCTACTTTAGGTGGTCCAACGTCAACTGCTTCTGGTCTAGTATTCTTTGCAGGTACTCAAGATTACTACTTACGTGCTTTAGACTCTAAAACCGGTAAAGAAGTGTGGAAAGCTGAACTTCCTGTGGCTGCTGTTGCAGCACCATTGATTTATAAGTCACCAAAAACTGGAAAACAATATGTGGTTATTTCTGCAGGTGGTGCAAGCCACTCTAAAGATGTAGGTGATTACATCATTGCCTATGCTTTGCCTGATCAAAAATAATTGACATACAATTTACTAAAAAACCAAAGCTTAGGCTTTGGTTTTTTTTGAAAAAATAATGATCAATATCTAAAATTTTAATAAGTAATTAACTACACTAATCATAGTTTTTCACAAATTCTAAAACGTAGATCGCATTCAACTTTTAAAGTCCCTTTTTATGCTTAATTCGTCACCTTAATTATAGGGAGTAAGAGAGTCATGTAATTTATTTGATACACGGTGTTTCATCACATATTATCAAATCAAGGGATGTTATTTTGTCTCGTATATTTAAAGAATAATCCTAATTTTCGAGTAGCTAGTAGTAGGAGGTTTTCAAAAAATGAATAAAATTAGTCATAAAAAAAGCCCCCATCTTTCGATGAGGGCTTTTTGAATTTGGAGCGGGAAAGGAGACTCGAACTCCCGACCCCAACCTTGGCAAGGTCACCGAGATTTATGCCATTAAATGATGTTAACTATAAATATATGATTTAATTGATTGTGTGTAGTTTTTAGTGGGGTGAAATTTTTAGCAATTTAGATCATTTAAGGGTATTTTGGTCACTTCATATTGGGAATTTTAGTCTATAAAAGTCACCTGTATTTTGGTGCGAATTTTCATGAGAAACAACAACATTATATAATTTAATATAATGATTCTTGATCCTCATGAAAATTTTTTATATTCAATTCAATAAATGAATATTATGCTCAATCCTATTTTGGATCATCTGGAGAGTCTCTGTTTGAATTTGTCCAGGTAATAGATCATGAGCGATATTGCTGAATCGGATTGCAACCTTACAAATCGAGCCAATAATTTCATCGACTTCTTGGGCAGAAAGTTCCGCTTCCTGAGTACCAAGTTTTACAAGAGCTTGTCGAGGAATATCCAGTGCCTCACCCATGATATCCATTTGATGATATCCACCTGGCCCCTCACAGAAAGTAACATCATAGGCAGGGGAGAGTTTCCATTGCCCATTTTGGGACATCAGAAATGAAAAGTTTTTGCAATGATCATCTCGATTATTGAAGACTACATTGAAAACAGCTCGCTTGAATGCAATTGCTTTTTCGCGAACATCATTGGTGCAAAAGTGTGCAGCGCGAAGAAAGTTACTGTAGTCTAAACTCCCTGGTGATTTAAAATCAGCTCCGGTGAAGGCCGCTAAACTTTGCATAGGGATACGCATGCCATCGTGGCGGTCAAATCTCTTTGATGCAAATGCGGTTAATCCATTCGGAAGAGTAAAATATTGAGTGTCAGGGGTATCAATATGACAATGACGCAAACATTCTGCATAAACAGCTTCAATTGCACAAACTTCAGGATGCTCTTGCTGAGCGGGAAATTTGATCAGCCAAGCTTCATGTTGATGTGAGCTAACTGTTGAGAATTCGTTGGTGACAGGATCACGATAGACGAGTGCTTTTGGCCTTGCACCTTGTGGAGATCCACCCATAATTAATAAATGCTGTAAAAATTCTGCACCTTCTCCTTTGAGAACTTGCTGAACTTCTTGAGCGAGTTTAATCAGTGGAATATTTTCAGTTAATGCTAACTCAGGTGCTGATGGTTCAAAGGATAATGCCCCCATTGCATGTGTATTAATATACGCGAGTCGTTCTAATGGCCCAATCCGTGCTGGATTGAGTCCATTTTTTTTAAATAATCGATCCATAAGAAGCATGCCCCAACCATCGGGTAGGGCATCATATATAGGACCTGGCAATCCCATTTGATGTGTAGGAAAGTTCGTTCTTAATGAGTCACCTTTTAATGGAAGTAGGTAAGAGGAAAATTCTAAACCTTTACTGATCGCTTCTGCACTGTATTCAAAGGCAATTAATGGCCGACCTGTGATTGCGGTTGAGGAGACCAGTGTACCCCAAAGCCAATATTCACCCCATCCATTGTAGTAAACATTAAGTTTTTTGAGCATGGACTTATTTCCTTTTGATACGTTGGCGAGCCGTATTGCTCTCATAGCGGAGAATGTCATTTACACTGTTTAAATGAGGTTTGAAGAGTTCCTCTAATTCTTTTAATCGGCCCAATACCATGGCAACGCGTACTAAATTTTCAAATGAAACATTTCGACCGGCTTCCAGATTAGATACTGTATTCACACTAATACCAGCACGTGTAGCGACGTCTGCCTGAGTCATTTCCAGATAAAGTCGTTCTTTGCGAAGCCTTTCACATAATAACGTGACAATCTCTTCAGGCTTTTTGAATTTTAAATCCATAATATTGGGTCTTATATCTATATATATCTATTAAAACACAAAATAATGGATTTATAAAAATAAACCATTTGATGTAAGGAGGGTGCTTAATTAGCCTGATTAGATCTAATTAGACTAAAGAAGTCTAATTAGACATTTACAATTTAATAGAGTCTAACAACCTGCTTTAAGCTTAATCAGTTTCGCCTGATGTCGCGAGGAACCAGTATTTGCTATCAGGTTAATCTGGAATATTTGGCACAAGTGGTTTGGAGCAATGAGGTTATGGGCAGGGGTTTATCTTTTCTGATAACTTATTGGGTACCGATTCACAGTTTATTCATCATATTCTGAAAATATTTCTTCAATTTCATCCTACTGCGGCAATTTATACTTTTTTATTCACTTCGAATTGTAAACCAATACTGCAAATTCTTGTTTAAATGATCATTAAATTTTGTGCTAACTTGGACAGACATTATTTGGCTAGTGGGACAAACAGTTATTGCTCTTTAAGATGATTAATTTTACCACTCATGGTTGGAAGTCTATATTAAATCATTACAGGAATGACTGGTAAACCACGAATAAGAATGCGTGGTAAACTTATCCAATAATTTGCATTAAAGATGAGAAACGATCATTAGATACATCAGTAGTTTGAATACCCCAAGTGCTTTTGCATCTTTATACTTGAAAGAGAACTTGATTCGCTCTTCCTCCTCATTCAGGCTAAAATTTTCTGCCCGTAATGTTAAATCCTGTAATGTCTTTTTGAGCTCTATCTTGCTCTGCTGAGAGAGTTCTAGATGAAGATATTTCTTGGGAAATAAGCTATGAATAAAAGAAAGAAGTTTCTTCAGTTGCCGTTTTTCATTCAGTTCAAAAATTAACTGGGCTGAATTGGGCTGAACTTTTTCAAGATAAATTGAGTAGATCGTATGAAGCTGTTTTTTGTATTTACTTTGTACATTTGCATAACGCTCCTGAACATGTTGAATGACCTTTTTTTCCTCCTGATTGGTTGGCAACATGGTGACCAATGCATTCGGAGTTTTCCTTAAAAAATCTGTGGTAAATAACCTCGATGATTTTTTTTGGTTTACACAGGAGGTTTTCAAATGCTGGGCTCTAGCACGTAATTTTTGCGCGATTTGCAAAGGAATGGCTTCAGGTAACATAAGGTCTTGTTCTTTTTCTACTGCAAGAATGTGATGCAATAATTCAAAAGTCATCTCTGAGTCATGAGCTCCTAGCATCAGTGAATCAGGCGATTTCTGTTGACCTAGTTGAAATTGATGATCATGTTGCCTGTAACGGTCTTTAGTGAGTTGATCAAATAAAAACTGTTTGATCGCCCGCTGCTGAACAGGATATTTAATGGCATCATCATGTTTCAGAATATTAAAATAGGCTTCTTTAGGAAGCGGGCTGTGCATTTGATTCAGCTGGTAGCTAATTGCTAGATGCATTAAATGCAGATAGCTTGAACAAGTGGTTTCAGGCGTTAGGTGCCCGGCAAAATGAGAGAGTGCATACCAGGTTTGCTGACTATTTCTGTTTCGCAACAATGCATAACGGATACGTAATTGCTCATGTGGGCTATAGTCAGTAAATGCATCTGCAAGTGTTGAGTTTTTTAAAATCAGGTAAAGATGATTAAATGCAGAATGGCGCAGACTATGGTAAGTAAAATTGTGTTCTCCAAAAACTGGCTGGATCAATTGTTTCAATAAGGAATTCACTTCATTTTCATGAGTTTCTTCTAAGGACTGTTTTAAAAACAGCGGTTGTGTAACTGATTTTCCCTGTTCTTTTAGCAGACGTTTTCTATTCTGACTATATGTTTTAAATGTATGTAATTCGTCGGCTTTAAGTAGATGATGCAGGGGAATCTTGCGGTAAGCTGAGTAGCTTTTTTGATTTTTATTGCGATTGTTGCGAATGGTGAGTATCACAGCATCTTCACTAATAAATAGATCACGTACGAAGATATTCAATGTTTCATTGATCCGTAGTCCGACTCTGAACCCCAGAATAAAAATCAGTTTAAATATATTTTTATCCTGAATCGAAATATCTTGAGTATTTTCGAGCTGCTCTAGCATGTGGTAAAAAATATGGGGCGAGATCAATGCGGTTCTGCAGATTTTTACTTGGATTAAACTATCCAGATCCACAGTGGGCGCGTTAAAAAATAATGTCTGTTTGTGATGAAACTCCTGTAGACGTTTTTGTAAAGTCTCTCTAGTTGTTTCTTTCTTTAATAAAAGCATTTCTGCATACATATCTTCAAAATCGGCATTTGAAAATGATGAAATGTCTTTGTCTTGCGTTGCCTGCAGCCAATGGACTGCAAACTGTGAAAACATGGTCTTCAGAGAACTTTGCTTGAGCGGCTGAAAATCTGCACGTATAAGCTTGCGCTTAAATCGTTGCTGCTGCTGGATAATGTGATTGAGACGATCCAGTTGAGGTTGCGTTAATTTTGAGCGTAGAATGCTCCACAGCAGCAAACGTTCCAAGGCTGGAGATTGTTCTTTAGCATATAATTCTATGAGTTGATCGCTATAGTTTTTTGCACGAATAGCTTGACGTATTTCTACTAAAATATCGGCTATATCTAATGCAATAGTGACTGTAGACTGGTTCTGAGGGTTCTCATAAACTTTCTGAATCGTATGGGTAGGCGTGGGTTCAGGCTGAAGAAAATAAGCTGCTAATTGTTTTTCAAGAGGACTGGAACTATAAATTTCATTTTTTAAGATACAAATGGACATTTGATCCAGCCCGCTGTTTTTCAGGAACTGTGTATAGTAAAAACCGTATTTTAACAGGTCTTTACAACGCACCTTTTCCTCAGGAAAGCATTCAATAATACAAGCGTTAATCAGATGTTCTGCATCTTCAATATCCGAAAATAAATCAAATTTTTGATGTTTTAGTCTGTAGATCCAGCATTTCACAATGTCGTGTAGCACAAACGTTTTTGTATAGCTGACTGAAAAATCAGGGTCATTTATACGCTGATTACCGAAATTCCGGTTCGGGATTTCGAGTGTTACCATATGATTTAGGTTTAAAAAACTTTGAAATTTCTTTGTTTTTAAAATGATTTTTAAAAAAAAATGCAATTCGGCATGGTTATAAATGCCATTAAATAATATTGAACTGATCAAACAAAAGCCAAGAGATTGGGTGGGACTGAAGTCATTTCGTTTTGTCCAGTAAGCAATCATATTTTGGGCAAATTGAGTAACTTTTTTACCATGTTTTAAGGTTTCAATATTTTGTAGTGGCAGAGACCTTTCGTACCTTACGGGAGCGGCAGGCACTGGATAGTATTGATTCGATGAAAGATTAAAGCGCTTGATATATTTAGCAAATTCTATACGTGCCATCTGATAGCTACGGATGTTTGACTTACAGTGTTCTAAAAGCTGATTATCAACTTGACGACAAATTTCCGAATAGTTCTCAGGCGTCAGTTCTATACATTTCTCACTAAACAAGTTCAGAAGAAATGCTTTGTTTTTTCTATGCTTTTTTATTCTTTTGAGGGAGTGTGGGTGTTTACTCATTCAATCAGGAATCCGTTAAATGTAGACATACTTTTAAGCTTTAAGAGTCCGACCAGCTTGTCTTGCGCTGCTCGAATGTGATCGTAATCGGTTGCCTGAAAACCCGAATAGCGGTCAAAAAGTTCCTGCATGGGCCCATCGTGACCAAAGATGCCATTCAGCATATCTTCATCGCAGTGCTGTGCAAAAAAATAGCGAGCGAAATGGCGAGTCCAATTGCGCTGCAAAACTATAGTTGGACTGTTCTTTTCAATATCAGCAAGCTCTAAATTTCGGATATATCCTTCAGTCTTGGGATATACAAGAAAGGGGCATTGACCATCAAAGATTTCTTGAATTAATGCTGTTTTTACTTGGTTAGCACAAGCTTTCATAAGGTGCTGAAATTGTTTTAAATAATTCAGATAAGACTGTATTTCATCACGAAGAAAATTATTAAATGGTAGGTAGCGTCCAATGGTACCCGAATAACGTTGCTCTTTATCTGCAACAGCCACCAAACAGTTGTCGAGATCAAGATAATCTAGATTCGGGGGAAAGGCTTCATTTGGTCGGGCAGATGTCATAATCATGCAAACGTACCATAGCCAAATTGAATAATATTTCAGTGTATTAAAAGGGTTAGGGTTTCCCCGAACTTGCTTGTCAAGCTGTTTAAAAAAGGATTTAACCAGAGGCAGGTCTGGCGTTTGCTGACTACCGAAAGTAACAGGGGATTTAAATTCTTCGATATAACTAGTGTCGAGCTGCGGGCAAACCAGATAAAGTGTTTGGCTATAAATATCGAGGATATCAACAATTTTCATTGAATAGTAATGGCTTGGGGTGTAGCTATTAACGTTTTCTCCACTAAGTAATTTACTTTCCAATTCATATCCGAGTTCATTCAACGTGATATCGCTGATTAAACGAGGAAGGTTTCGAGCTGTTAAATGAAAAGTAAGGCCGTCACTGATTCTACGTAAATATTCTTGTACATCTGAAGCAATATCAGCTTTATCCCACTTTTTTAGTTGAAAAATCTGATCAAAATAAACTTTGGGTAAGGGGATGGTAAAAGAATTTCCTATATTCATCATATATTCTTTTAATAAAGTATCTTTAAATTTAGAGTTATCAAAACTTTGCCGAAAATAGAAGTTTTCAGGGCTAAAAGTAATTTCTTTTCTTTTTGAACTCAGACGAAAATTTTTCCGAAATACTAATAGCTCTTTATAATGCGTCAAACTGAGTACTGAAAATAAAAGTAAGGCATGAATTGGAGAGGTTTCTGCCTGTTCAAACAAAATTCGCATAATATACTGTGCGGTAGGCAAATCAAAGACACGAGGATTTGACTTGCTCATTAACTGATTCTTGTTTTGATGCAGAACTTTGTTCTTAAGATTATTGACCTGAGCTGTAGTAGAGTATTGCTCAAGAGGATTAAATTCAAAATTATGATCTTCAACTTTTTCTATAGTTTTATCTTCGCGTGGTTGTTTAGCTGTACCTTGTTCAAAATGAGTCTGATACGTTTGTTCATCATCGAGAGATATTCTTGATATCTTTTGAACATCAGTTTGAGGAGCTTCTTTGGCACCTGAACTGCTTTGGCGATTTCGTTTTAAACGTTCAGACTGAGTAAAGACATATTGATAGATGACACGTAGATTTGCCAGCTGGCCAATTCGTTTTTCATCTAATTCTGGTGTGGAGCGGTTAAGTAACTCTCTATTCTTAGTTTCTTCTTTGTTTAGAAATTCAAGCAGATCCTCCAACTCAATAGGGAGAGTTGGTAATGAGTTATAAAGCCAATGGTATTCCTTTTTTTTGCTGGCTAAACGAAAACGCATACAAAGATTTGCTACGGTGGCTGCATGTTCTTTGCTATCAAGCAATTCAATACATCGAGTATTGAAAATGGCCCATTTCAGGGCATTAGCTTGATATGCTGAAGGCGTATTAATGACTGCAATAAGATAATGAACGAGAGGATATTCACTGATTGATTTGTCTGCAAGTTTTTGAGTTATAATATTGTTAAGTTCAATAATTTCAGTAGGTTTAATGAACTCATTGAGTTTGATTGAATTTTGAAAACTTTCTAGCTTTGCTTCTGCTAGTGTTTGATAGAATTCTCGAAACGGCTCAAGCTTTAATTCTTGAGTATCTTCTAAGTAACTATATCCGTTCATGATGATATTCCAGCCAGAATTTTTTCTAATGAAAGTGAACCAGCATAATTTGAAATAGGACTTACTGGACTTTTGGATTTAGACAGCCCTGATAATTCTCGTAGATGATTGATAGTTAGAACTTCCTGACCGAAAACTTCCTGAAGATGTGCGGCTAAGTATTGTTCATTTAGCCAATGTGCGATGATATCTAAGCCATGAATTGAGTGATGTAATCCGGAACATAGTAATGCCTTTACTTCGCTTAAAGCCATGATGGTGAATTCGTAGGAATTATTTTTTTCATAAGCTCTAAACGTAAATTCAGTTTTATACTTATTGTAAAAATAAGCATAGATCCAGCTGAAATGACTACTAAAAAAATAGTGATCAGCTTTGTCTGTTGTCAGAAGAGGAATTTCGATATTCTGTTTAAAAGTTAAATTCAAGTGATAGTTTTGCTGTTTCTCATTAAGCTGAAAAAATAGAGCAATCCAGATTTGGTAGGCATGCATACATTTTGGATAACACATTAATTGTAAGTTTTTTGAAGATACACGATGACTTTTAATAGCTTTTTTTTTATAGACATATGCTGATGTCTCCCCATATTTATGCCAAGTGGCTGAAAAATAAGCTATAATATTCACGTATTTTTTATAGGAGAGTCAAGGGTTGCGCACCCTATATTGTGTTATTAAATTGTAAATTTCACTATATATAGTGTTTTTAATCTTTTTAGGGCTTTGTTGCACAAACCTATCTGTAAAGGCTTTTTCAGCGATATAATTTTCAAATGAAGAAGCCTACACACAAAATCTATCGCACAACCAATTGGCCCGCATATAACCGAGCACTCATGAGTCGCGGAAATATTGCCATTTGGTTTGATCCTGCTACGCAATGGTATGCGCCATCAAAAGGCAAACAAGGGCGAAATCAAATCTACTCCGACGCAGCTATCCAATGCTGCTTAATGATTAAATCCTTATTCCGTCTGTCTTTACGTATGGTTACTGGCTTTGTGCAAAGTCTGATTAAACTTTGCGGATGAGCAGCCCCGAATATCAGTGATATTCTTACACCACGCTTTGTAGAAGACAAAAGCATATTGATATTGTAATCAGCTACCAAAAAAGTAGCGATGGGCTGCATCTACTCATGGACTCTACAGGCATGAAGTTTCTAGTTGAGGGCGAATGGAAACGAAAGAAACATGGACCTGAATATCGTCGCCAATGGCGTAAACTACATATTGGTATAGATGCTAAAACCCTACAAATACGCGCTATTCAGCTCACAACCAATAATCTCAGTGATTCACAGGTGCTTGGTGATTTACTTAATCAGATTCCACAAGATGAGCGGATTGATTCTGTTTATACCGATGGAGCTTATGACACCAAGCAATGCCGTCAGGTCATTGCAGATCGGCAAGCGCATGCGGTGATTCCACCTAGAAAAAATGCGAAACCATGGAAAGATACAAAGAGTAGCTCGCTAGAGCGAAACGAATGACTTCGAACAGTTACACGTTTAGGCAGGACACTCTGGAAAAAATGGTCAGGCTATCATCGGCGAAGTTTGGTTGAAATAAGATGCATTGCATCAAATTATTAGGAGATAAGCTCAGTGCAAGGAGTTTTGATAGCCAAGTGAATGAGATCCATGCACGTGTAGCAGTCCTTAACAGATTTACGGAATTAGGTCGACCACTTACCCAAGTTACGCCTTAAATTTGGCTCAAATTAGGGGCGCTTTGCATTTCAAATCTTTGTGCAACAAAGCCACCTTAATAACGGATTTGTTTAACGCCAGCATACTTTTTGAAACACCACCCAATTTATTTATGTTGCAGGTCAAACACGACAAAACATTAAAGTTGCAGAAGCTTCTGGTCAGATGACTGACATCAATGGCAAGGGCTTTTTTGTAGATACTTCAGCAAAACAACAACTACGTGAACGCCTATCTCAACTGATTTTAGAGGTTGATGTGATTGTAATTGCTGGCAGTTTGCCACAAGGGTTTTCTGCAGAAGAGCTTTCGACACTGATTCTATGGTTACAGTCTGCGGGTAAAAAAGTCGCAGTAGATACCAGTGGTGTTGCGTTGAAAGCAGCAATTGCTGCCCATCCTTGGTTGATTAAGCCTAATACAGATGAGTTGACAGAAACCTACCATTTGCCAGCAGAAACGTTTGCAGAACAGCAGCATCTTTTTGCCAGTTTAAATAGTCAGATCGAACATATTGTGGTCTCGATGGGTGAAAACGGAGTGAACTGGCTTCACCGCACGCAACCCCTGCATGCTACTGCACCGAAGGTCACCGTCCAAAGTACGGTGGGTGCGGGAGATTCCTTGCTGGCAGGTATGATTCATGGCTTGTTGAGTTCAAATTCCCCAGAAGAAACATTGAAAACAGCAACCGCAATTGCGAGCAATGCTGTGACCCAAATTGGGTTTGCCCTTCCAGACTTTGCTGTTATTGAAGATTTGAAATCGCAAATCTCAGTCCAATCATTGAGTTAATACGATGCAAGAGATAAAACATATTTTATTTGTGCCACATAGTCCCGAGCAGCCGATTAATGCAGTGATTTTGGCCAAAAAATTGTCCAAAGCAGCAACAGCACTTGGTATTTCCAATGATGTGGCGACATCAGTTGAGCATCTTGATTTATCAAATGTGATTGATACTGTTGTTTTTGTTGGACAGAAGCCGGCAGAAGCGGATCAACTGCGTGACAAGGTTGTGAAAGTCATTGGTTTGAATAACGCACAACACGATGCGATCATGCTTTTGCAACAAGTTCTTGAGCATTCAGAGGCTTTAGATGAAACTATTGCAGCCAATGTAGGGGTTACACGGTTTGTCGCCATTACAGCATGTCCAACTGGTGTTGCGCATACGTTTATGGCGGCCGAAGCCTTACAACAAGGTGCAGTAAAGCACGGTTATCAGATTGATGTTGAAACCCAAGGATCGGTTGGGGCTAAAAATATTTTATCGGCAGAAAGTATTGCCAAAGCAGATGTCGTGATCTTAGCAACGGATATTGAGGTCAATACAGATCGCTTTGTAGGCAAACGTGTATATCGCTGCAGTACAGGATTTGCCCTTAAACAAACGGATAAGACTTTTGCAAATGCAATTGCTGAGGCCAAAGTGCTTGAAACGGGTAAGCAAATAGCCACTAAGACAGGAAATGAAAACAAAGAAAAAACAGGAATTTATAAACACCTTTTAACAGGGGTGTCTTTCATGCTGCCGATGGTGGTGGCGGGCGGTTTGATCATTGCCATCTCGTTTATGTTTGGCCTCAATCCTGTTGAAGGAAGCTTTGCCGCATCCTTAAAGCAAATAGGTGCTGCAGCATTTACTCTTATGGTACCTATGCTGGCAGGTTACATTGCTTATTCTATTGCGGATCGTCCGGGTTTAACTCCAGGTTTGATTGGCGGTTTACTTGCCACACAATTAGAGGCAGGCTTTCTCGGTGGATTAGTTGCAGGTTTTATTGCAGGTTATATTGCGTTATTTTTATCGAAACAGCTTAAACTCCCAAGTAGCCTAGAAGCATTAAAACCAATTTTGATTATTCCACTATTGGCCAGTTTAGCTGTTGGTTTAATCATGATTTATGTGGTTGGACAGCCTGTTGCACAATTGTTTGAATTACTCACACACTTCCTTGCCAATATGGGGACGACCAATGCCATGATCATGGGGGTTATCCTTGGGAGTATGATGTGTATTGATGTTGGGGGGCCAATAAATAAAGCGGCTTATGCCTTTACGGTGGGCTTACTTACGTCACAAACATACGGACCGATGGCGATTACCATGGCTGCGGGTATGGTACCACCGTTGGGTATGGCAATTGCAACTTTTCTGGCAAAGCATAAATTTGCCAAACCTGAGCAAGATGCAGGGAAGGCTGCTGTAGTTCTGGGCCTATGTTTCATCTCGGAAGGGGCTATTCCGTTTGCTGCCAAAGACCCGATTCGAGTGCTTCCATGCGCGATCGCAGGTGGTGCTGTAACTGGGGCTTTGGTTGCATTATTTAAATGTGAACTAGTCACTCCTCATGGCGGTGTAATGGTACTGATCATTCCGAATGCGATGAATTATCCATTAAAATATTTATTGGCGATTGCGATTGGAAGTGTGGTGACTGGTGTAGCTTATGCCGTGATAAAACAACGGTTAGAATAAGCCCTTCATAGGAGCTTTGTGAAAGCTATTTAGTGCAATAAATGAATATTATGCTCAATCCTATTTTGGATCAGTTGGAGTCTCTGCTTGAATTTGTCCAGGTAATAGGTCATGAGCGATATTGCTGAATCGGATTGCAACCTTACAAATCGAGCCAATAATTTCATCGACTTCTTGGACACAAAGTTCCGCTTCCTGAGTACCAAGTTTCACAAGAGCTTGTCGAGGAATATCCAATGCCTCACCCATGATATCCATTTGATGTGCAGGAAAGTTCTAAACCTTTACTGATCGCTTCTGCACTGTATTCAAAGGCGATTAATGGCCGACCTGTGATTGCGGTTGAGGAGACCAATGTACCCCAAAGCCAATATTCACCCCATCCATTGTAGTAAACATTAAGTTTTTGAGCATGGATTTATTTCCTTTTAATACATTGGCGAGCAATACTGTTCTGAAATGACAGCTTTGTCCGTTATAATTGTATAAACATTTTTGGTTTCTGGTAATTATGTCCTCATTGATCAATTTTCTATCTCGCTTTAGTACTGCAACTCTTCAGCGCAGTCTGAGCTATGCTAAACACATTGATAGGGAAACAATTGAGTTCTTTGAGGAAAATGAAGATGTCACGATGTATGCTCAAATTGAAGGGACAGATTATTACGATACCGCGATTACCTATAATCTTAAAAAAGACCGTTTAATCGATGACGACTGCACTTGTCCGGTTGGATATAACTGTAAACATGCTGCTGCTTTAGCGCGGTTATTCTTTCAGGAATATCGCCAAGAATTTCAGCAGCGTTATGCTGACTCTCAATCCCCGCAGGGAATCGCAAAACGCCTACGGGGGGATGATCAGGCACAGCGCTGGTTGAATGATTTTAAACGGTATTTACAACAGACTGAACCAGAGCAATCTGTCAAAACAAACAATTATTTAATTTACCTGCTAGATCAGTCTGTCAGCTTAAAGAAATTGACAGTTGATGTTCAGAAGGCCAGACGCAATAAAAACGGCTCAATTGCGGGGGAAAGTTATTATACCCAATATGAAAATATCACCAGAAAGCATCTGACTTTACCTGAACAAAAACGACAATTATTTAACCAGATTTATTATTATGCCAAAATAAACAGTGACGAACGATTTTATCAAAGCAATCTTGATATCTCCGGAATTTTATTGGAGCATTTCAAATCTTTTATTCAAAGTGGCGATGTGTACTGGCAAAAAAAGAGCCATACTGCACTTCAATGGTCAGAACAAGGCTATCACATCGAACTGATCTGGCAACAAGGTGTAAACAAACAGACAGAGCATTTAAACATTGAATTGGTCAATGGTGATATTCGACTCGATTTGAAATCAAATCCACATATTCAGATTCTCGCGAGTCATCCACCATGTTATGTGGATATTCAACAGAACACGGTGGGCCAGTTATATGGTGAATATACGGCAAATCTTCTGTACCATTTTTTACAGATGCCTGATCTTCCATCTATGCTCTTGCCAGAGTTTGAGCAACTGACTCATCAATATTCAGACGTGAAAAATCTGCCTCAGCCCGAGTCTATTCAGCATATTGATGTCCTTGAGGGTAGTCCCCAGCCAATTTTACGCTTCGGTGTTTTAGATAAATTTGATTGGAAATGGGAAGAGTCTGTTTGTGCTGAAATTGAATTCTCCTATGCAGGCGGAAGAATAAAAGCAGGTACATCAGGCGACAGTTTTATTGGTGAGCAGCATGACAAAATGGTACGACAGCTTCGGGACTTAGTTCAGGAACAACAGTCAATCCAACGTTTACAGCTATTGGTCGAATCACTGAAGTGGGTGAAAGATCTTAGTTATGACCATCAATTAAAACTGAATAAACAACGTCTTGATTCTATGGTTTTTGCTTTCTATGGAGATTGGATCAAACAGCTGATGCCCATCAATCAAATTGAGTTGATGGGCTGGCAGATAGAGCATCTGGAAAACAGCCCCTTTAATCTGCAATATGTTGAAAATTTAAATATTTCTATCACTGAATCTGAAGGTCAGCAGGACTGGTTCAATATCGGGGCGACGGTTCAAGACAGTGCAGGCAATTCTTATAATTTGCTTGATGCGCTCGTAGCTTTGGTGCGAGTAAATCCTGATTTACTTGATCCGCGGACTTTTATTCATCTGCATGACAGTCAAATTTTCACCGTGAAAACTGCAGTTGATCAACCTGATTTGGCTCTATCCGCTAGGGATATTAAGCCGGTATTGTTGCATCTGCAGAGCATTTTACAGCAAGAAGAGCGCAGTATTGATCGCTATGATGCGAGTCAATTATTAGAATTGCAGCATAATCTTGGGATGACATGGCAGGTCAGTGATCGCCTGCAGCAATTTGTACAGAAATTCAAACAAGGCTATCAGCAACAACTGCCGACACCACAAGGTTTTCAGGGAGAGTTGCGTCCATACCAGCAGCAGGGCTTAGGCTGGTTGCAGTTTTTAAGGGAAACCCAGCATGGCGGGATTCTGGCAGATGATATGGGCTTGGGGAAAACAGCACAAACTTTAGCCCATTTACTCATGGAAAAGCAGGCTGGATATTTGCAGGACAGTCCCGCCTTAATTGTTGCACCCACATCGCTGATGCATAACTGGTTCAAAGAAGCGGAGAAATTTACCCCTGAGCTCAAGGTATTGCTGCTACAGGGGCCCGATCGCCATCAGTATTTTGAGCAGATTCCGCACTATGATATTGTGTTAACCACCTATCCGCTTCTGGCGAGAGATGAAGAGCAACTAAAGCAATATGAATATCATCAACTCATTTTGGATGAGGCGCAGAATATCAAAAATCCGCGTGCCAAAGCTGCACAGGTAGTAAGGCAATTAAAAGCACGACATCGTTTGTGTCTAACAGGTACCCCGATGGAAAATCATTTGGGTGAGCTGTGGGCACTATTTTATTTCCTGATGCCAGGATTCTTATATTCACAAGAAATTTTTAATAAAAAATACCGTCATCCGATTGAAAAACGCGGTGATCAGCAGTTAAGACAAAAGCTGGTCAACCGCATTAAACCATTTATTTTACGTCGCTTGAAAACTGACGTAGCCAAAGAGTTGCCAGAAAAAACCACGATTGAAGTCAATATTGACATGAATGAGCAGCAATCCAAGCTATATGAGGCTGTTCGCGCCACGATGCAGGCAAATATTCAGAAAATTGTGGCAGAAAAAGGCTTTAAGCGTAGTCAAATCCAAATTTTAGATGCCTTGCTGAAGCTGCGTCAGGTCTGTTGTCATCCTAGCTTGCTGAAACTGGATTCAGTTAAAACCGGGCAGGCGTATTCTGCCAAACTTGAACAGTTGATGGATATGGTTGTTCCAATGGTGGAAGAGGGACGAAAAATTCTTATTTTCTCTCAGTTTACCTCAATGTTGGAACTGATTGAACAACAGCTCTATCACGCAGAAATTGGCTATGTGAAGCTGACTGGAAAGACCAAAAAGCGAGATGAAGTCATTACAGCATTTCAGTCTGGACAAGTGCCGGTATTTTTAATCAGTCTGAAAGCAGGAGGGGTCGGTCTGAATCTAACTGCCGCAGATACGGTCATTCACTATGATCCATGGTGGAACCCTGCTGCTGAAGATCAAGCTTCAGATCGTGCATGGCGGATTGGACAGGACAAGCCGGTATTTGTGTATAAGCTGATTACCAATAAAAGCATAGAAGAAAAAATTATTGCCTTGCAGCAGAATAAAGCAGAACTGGCACAGTCTATTCTAAGCACAGATCATGAGGGAGAAGCGAAACTGACGGAAAATGACGTGATGAACTTGTTTGAGAAATTTTAGTTTGGTTTCAGATTACCCTCATCATCTATAAGTATTTGAAAGTTAGATGTAATTTTTCAAAACCGCCAACCTTGGCAAGAGTCATCGACATAAAATATATTAAATTACATAATAGAAATTTCAATAAAACCTATATATAACAGCTACATAGGGTTTTTATTTTGTGTGGTGTAGTTTGAGGTAGGGAGGATGAACAAATCAGCTTTATGGAGTATCAGGGGCGTATCAAGCTCAATGGGATGAGCGCAGAAGCCTTTGAGATAGCTTCAAAATGAGGCTGTCTCGTGTCTAGGATACTGGGAGCAGTCCAGTCCTGATTAGTTAAATATTTAAAATGGCGGATTAAACATCGCATAAAGAACAGTTAACGCCGCGGCAATTATGTAAAACCGAGCTGCGTGCGCTATTTTTATTGGTACCGGGTCCTTCTACCAGAGGCCCTGCAAGTTGTTCTGCGCCAGAAGAGGGGCGCCATTTACTTTTCATATTGATTTTTTGATGAGCGGTGATCATCGGTTTAGCTAAAGTCTGCTGTTTGCAATAATTACATTCAATCGTATCGGTTGAGATACGGGCAATTGGAACACGTTGTTCAAAAATTCCCTCGCAATGCTCACAGCGGAAATCATATAACGGCATTTCTGTACTCCTATAGCACAAAGGGCTCAAATTAAAAAGACGGGTAGCCGAAGGCTTTAGGTTGGATGACTACCCGTTGTGAAGCTAAAACAACAATAAACTGTAAAACTAGCGTTTATGCCCCCAGAATTTGTCATCGTTCAGCGCACCTTGAGGCAGGATGTTCTGTTCGAAAATTGAAGTTGGCAGAGATACGGTACATGCACAGTTTGGAATATCCACGATACCGCCGATACGGCCTTCAACTGGTGCCGCAGTCAGTAACATATACGCCTGTGAGCCGGTAAAACCAAAATTCTCAAGGTATTTAATCGCTTTTAAACACGCCTGACGATAGGCCACAGTGGCATCCAGATAGTGGTTTACGCCATCTTCAACGCTGATGCCTTCAAAGGTTAGCCACTGGTCATAAGCCGGACGGACATTACTTGGCACAAAGATTGGAGAATCGATATTGTATTTTTCCATACCGCCCTTGATCAGATCGAAGCCCACACGGGTAACACCATCCATTTCGATCGCGCCACAGAAACCGATTTCACCATCTCCTTGAGAGAAGTGCAGATCGCCCATCGAGAAGCCAGCACCTTTCTGATAAACAGGGAAGTAAATACGGCTACCGGCTGCCAGGTCTTTAATGTCCGTATTTCCGCCATGTTCACGTGGTGGAACAGTGCGCGCAGCTTCTGCTGCCATACGGTCGAATTCAGCACCTGTTACGCCACGCAGAACAGCAGTACGCGGATCAGGCGGATTAGCCTGACCTTTAGGAACCAGTAAAGCTTCACGGCGATTCCATTCCTTTAGCAAATCATGCGATGGCAAAGTTCCCATCAAGCCAGGGTGTTTTAAGCCAGCAATACGCACGCCCGGAATATGACGTGAAGTCGCAAATAAGCCTTTTAAGTCCCAGATAGCTTTGTCAGCTTCAGGGAAATAGTCAGCCAGGAAGCCACCGCCATTTTCCTTGGCAAATACGCCAGAGAAACCGACATCTGAAATTGGCTGAATGTCGAGCAGGTCGATTACCAGCAAGTCACCTGGCTCAGCACCTTCTACATAGAAAGGTCCGGTTAATGGATGGGCACGGGTCAGGTCGACATTTTTGACATCAGAAATGTCATCGGTATCTTTAATCTGCGCATCCAGGAAATCCAGACTTTCAATCAGGATTTCTTCACCCGGTTTTACCGAAGTCAGAAATGGCAAATCCGGATGCCAGCGGTTATGTCCAATTTCCGCCTGTTCTGCCAGCGGAACCCCCGGTTTAATTTTAATATGTTGCATGGTTTATCCCCCTATGTTGAGGTCGAATAAAGCTAGTTTTTGATGTTATTGCCCGTGTCATCCATGATGAACAGCGGATCTTCGATCACGCTTTCAACAGGAACTGACTGAACCTGGATCGTTTTGCCGTCATAATCAATGATGATTTGACCGGCTTCTGGATTCTGAATAAAAAATCTGGCGAGTTGTGGCTCAACCAAAATCCGAAAGCGGCGACTCAAGCCTCGTGCACCGAAGCGAACATCGTGTCCGGTAGACAGAAACTGGGTGGCAGCGGGTGTAAGTTCAACCGTGCGGCTCTGCTTACAGAGTCGCTGATTCAGTTTCTCGATTTCCAGACTGACCAGTGTTGGCGCGAAATCAGCTTCTACCGCTTCATAATTCAGAATGCGTTCAATACGATTCAAAAATTCAGGATCAAATTTCTTGTACAAGGCGCGTTCGGTAATCTGGCTGTCATCCAGTTTGGCCAGTCGGGCCAGTTTCTGAATAGGCTTTGGAAGCTTGGCCAGCTGTCTTAAGCGTGCCTGAGCATCTTTGGCGCCGACGTTACTGGTCATAAAGATCATGCAGTTTTTGAAATCCAATACTTTAGTACCCGCGGTCAGCTTTAAGGTTCCGGTTTCCAGAACGTTGAGCAGACCCCGAATGACTTCGGTACTGGCTTTTTCAATTTCATCAAACAGCACAATACCTGGCTTGGAAAAACTGCCCTGAATATGGGCTTCATCAAACAGGGTATTGCCTTCTTTAGAGCCGACATAGCCTGGAGGGGCACCTGTCAGTGCTGCAGCATAATGTTCCTGTGCCAGTGTGTTCATGTCGATCCGGCAGAATGCATCTGGCTTGCCATGGATCGCCTCAGCAATCAGCCGAACCGTTTCGGTTTTCCCCACACCCGTCGGTCCTAGCATCAAGGTGACTGCCAGTGGCCGGGTAGGAGCATTAAAATCTGCCTTGACGGTTAAGAGCATGTTTTCAATTTCATCCAGTGCGGCACGCTGCCCAATGATATGACCACGGACATGCTGCATGACTTTTTCAGGATCAAAGCTAAAGCGAGAGGTACGCGCAATACGTTCTTTGCTCTGCATCTCATAGCGCTGTTTGGCCAGAGTTTCCTGATTGGCACTGATGCGGTCGCTGGCAAATGTCATATCGAATACCTCCTCTCAGACCAAACTTAAGATGCTTCTTTTTCCAAGCCTTCATGTGGCAGATTGCCGATTGGGCATTCCGCGACACCGATGGTAGAACGGGTAATTTTTTCCACGTTCTCTTGCGCTTTTTGAGCATCCAGAACCCAGGTCTTGTAGAAGTCGAATGGACAGTCCGCAACGCCTTTATCGCCGTCACCATTGTTATAGACACCGGTATAGCCGCGGTGCAGTAATTTAAATAAATGGTTTTGTGACTGGTCGTATTTACGTGCATCACGAATTTCATGCAGTGACAATTGCGCGTATTGGATGCCGTTTTCTTCCGTACCACATTCACCCAAGGTACGGCCGTCGAAGCCGACTACCGCAGAGTGACCGAAATAGGTGTAAACGCCGTCGAAACCGGTACAGTTGGCAACAGCAACATAAACGTTATTTGCCCATGCCATGCATTTCGCCATGTTGATCTGCTGATCTGCAGCCGGGTACATATAGCCTTGGCAACGCACCACCAGTTCAGCGCCTTTCATGGCACAGTCACGCCAGATTTCTGGATAGTTACCGTCATCACAGATGATCAGTGACATCTTGATACCCTTTGGTCCTTCAGTCACATAAGTAGTGTCACCTGGGCACCAGCCTTCAATCGGGCACCATGGGATAATCTTGCGGTATTTCTGAACGATTTCGCCCTTGTTATTAATCAGGATCAAAGTGTTATAAGGCACCTTGTTTGGATGTTCCTCATGTTGTTCACCGGTAATCGGGAACACGCCCCAGACGTTGGCTTCAATACAGGCTTGCGAGAAAATCGCGGTTTCATCGCCTGGAATGGTGGCAGCGGTTGCCATCATCTCGTCATGGTCGTACATAATGCCCATGGTGCTGTATTCGGGAAAAACAATCAGGTCCATACCCGGAATACCCTGTTTGATTCCTTTCAACATTTCAGCAATTTTTTTTGCGTTCTTAAGCACTTCCGCTTTGGTATGCAAACGAGGAATTTTGTAGTTTACAACTGCTACACCTACTGTATCTGGGCTGCTTGAGATATCACCGTGACGCATTCAAATTTCTCCAACTCTTTTATCGATTCAACTTTATGATTCGAGTGTCGCGTGAAATGCGTTACAGCAAAATACGTTGAATTGCGTATATGGAGGCGTAGACTGAAAAGAATTTTTAAATGTGAATAATCAAATAAAATATTAAAATCAGCTGCCGATTAATTAAGTGAAATAGAAATTAAAAATCCCCCGACGAATCGGGGGATGTAGAGAAAAATTACAGCCAAATTAAACCAGGAAGACTAAACAGACAGGTATTTACTGATGGTGGTCTCATCGACATTTTCACGGACATCTTCGTAGGCAAAGCGACCTTTGTCGATCACCAGGAAGCGATCTGCCATCGCCATGGTGAAACTCAGTACCTGCTCAGAAACCACAATGGTTAGATCACGCTGATCCCGAATTTCTTTCAGAGTTCTGGCAATGTCCTTGATGATAGAGGGCTGAATCCCTTCCGTCGGTTCATCTAGCAGCAGTACTTTAGGGTTGGTCGCCAGAGCACGGGCAATTGCTAATTGCTGTTGTTGCCCACCCGATAAGTTTCCGCCTTTACGTTTGCGCATATCCCAAAGTACAGGAAACAGCTCATACAGGTCATCCGGTACTTTGCCGTGCGCAGAAGCCGGTAAACCGGTCTGGATATTTTCCAGTACGGACATGGTGGAGAAAATCATCCGACCTTGCGGCACATAAGCCACACCATTTTCTACGCGCTGGTAAGGATCCAGTTTTTCCAGATTCTTGCCATCCAGCTTGATTTCACCTTTGCTATTTTTAATATCACCAATCAGGGTTTTGAACAGGGTGGTTTTACCCATGCCGTTACGGCCCATGATTGCCACAATTTCCTTCGGCTGGATCTTCAGTTCCAGGTCGTGAATCACCTGACTTTGTTTATATCCTGAACACAAAGCATTAATTTCTAATAATCCGCTCATAGTGGCCTCCTTAGTGTCCTAGATAAACTTCAATCACTTTTGGATCATTTTGCACATCGTCCATTTTGCCTGCTGCCAGAATTTTGCCCTGGTGCAGTACCGTGACTTTGTCCGCAATGGTTTTGACAAATTCCATGTCATGTTCAATCACCAGCACAGAACGTCCTTTGCTAATCTCCCGCAACAGTTGCGCCGTCTGCTCACGCTCTGACACACTCATCCCTGCGACAGGTTCATCCAGCATGAGCAGCTCAGGGTCTTGCATCAATAACATGCCAATTTCCAGCCACTGCTTCTGGCCATGAGAGAGCAGACCGGCGGAGGTATCCAGCAGGTCAGTCAGGAAAATCTTGCCAGCAACTTCACGAATACGCTCATCGACATCTTTGGTGCGTCTGAAGAACAGCGCACCAAAGACATTACGGCCACGCGGGAAGGACATTTCCAGGTTGTCATAGACCGACAGATTTTCATAAATATTCGGGTTCTGGAATTTACGCCCAACCCCTTTACGGACAATGTCGAACTCTTTCAGTTTAGTCAGTTCAATATCATTAAATTTGATCGTGCCTGAAGTTGCTTTGGTCTTGCCGCAGATCAGATCCAGCACTGTGGTTTTGCCGGCTCCATTGGGACCGATCACCACATGGACTTCGTTTTTATCCAGATAGAAGTTGAGATCACTGACTGCCTTGAAACCGTCGAAGGACACGGTGAGATCTTCAATGACCAGAACCGGTTTATTCATTTCTACGCCGACTTTATTCATTTCACGCCTCCTTCCACAATTGGATCGATCGTTTTATCCGGATCACTACTTGGCGGCGGCGAAGTGCTGTCGATCGGTTTCTTTTTCAGGAACAATGGACGAACATATTTTTCATATAAACCCGCTAAGCCATTCGGTAAGAACATGACCACACCGATGAACAATGCACCGAGGAAATATAACCATACTTCAGGAAAGGCTTCAGAGAAATAAGTTTTACCCAGATTCACCAGAACAGCACCATACACTGCCCCAATCAGTGACAGACGACCACCGACTGCAGCCAGAATGACCATTTCAATCGAAGGTACGATGCCGATAATCGTTGGTGACATGAAGCCGACTTGCAGGGTAAACATCGCACCACCAATAGATGACACCACAGCTGCGAAACAGAAAATGAAGACTTTGTACATGGCCACGTCATAGCCAGAAAAACGTACACGTTCTTCTTTGTCACGCATCGCAGAAAGCAGACGACCGAGTTTAGAACTGAGGACAAAACGGCTGATCATGATCACTGCAATGAGCAGCAGGGCATTGATGTAGTACAGGACATATTTGGCTTCATCGGTACGGATATCCCAGCCATGCAGGGTTTTCAGGTCTGTAATCCCGTTAATGCCGCCAGTGAAACCTTGTTGACCAATAATCAGAATGGTCAGGATCGCTACAATCGCTTGCATGATGATCGAGAAGTACACATCACCGACACGACGGGTAAACATCGCGAAACCGATGATGAAGGCAAGCAAGATTGGAATGATGATGATGGCAAACAAAGTAAAGCCGAAACTATGGAAGGGTTCCCAGAAGCCTGGCAGGCTGGTGATCTGGTTCCAGTCCATAAAGTCTGGAATACCTGGTGTGGTTTGCGCTGCTGTAGATTGCATGTCCGAAGCTTCAAGTTTCAGGAACATGGCCATACAGTAGCCGCCAATGCCAAAGAAAATCCCTTGACCTAAACTTAAGATACCACCGTGTCCCCAGCACAGAACCAGGCCGATTGCGACAAAAGCAAAAGTCAGATATTTACCCATCAGATTCAGACGGAAAATATCCAGGAACATTGGCATGACCAGCAGGATCAGTACGGCAAGAATCACCAGACCAATCGCACCTTCTTTACCGCCTAAAAAGGCATTCATTAGATTTTTCATAATACCTCTCCTGAATCCCTATTTACGTACTTTGATTGAGAAGAGACCCTGAGGACGCAGCATCAGGATAATAATGACTGTAGCCAGTGTCAGGACTTTAGCGACAGAACCAGAAAGGAAGAATTCCAGAATAGATTGTGCTTGCGCGATACTGAATGCAGAGGCAACAGTGCCAAGCAAGCTTGCAGCGCCGCCGAAGACCACGACTAAGAATGTATCGACGATATACAGCGAACCGGCTGTAGGACCAGTAGAACCGATGGTTGTGAAGGCTGCACCCGCAATACCTGCAAGCCCACAACCCAAGGCAAAGGTTAAGCTGTCAACACGTTTGGTATTTATCCCGACAGCACCACTCATAAAGCGGTTCTGGTTGGTTGCACGAAGTTGTAAACCCCAGCGTGAACGGTAAATCAGAAAGTAGACAAATGCAGTGACACAGAGGGTAACGCCCACCAGGAACAGACCATTGATAGGAATATCGATGGCTTCCGTCGGTTGATAAGAACCCATTAACCAGTCAGGTAAAGTCGGGCTGACTTCCTTAGGTCCGAAAATAGAACGGAACAACTGCTGCATGATGAGGCTCAAGCCCCATGTTGCAAGAAGTGTATCGAGTGGCCGTTGATAGAGCCGGCTGATCATGAGTCGTTCCACCATGTAACCGATAATGCCTGCTGTGAGGAAGGCTGCAATGATTGCGATCAGGAAATAGTAAGGTAAGAGTTGAGGGAAAAAACTTTCAGTCAGTGTGGAAATGAAAAATGTCGTATATGCACCAATGGTCAGAAACTCACCATGTGCCATGTTAATTACGCCCATTTGCCCAAAGATAATTGCAAGGCCGAGCGCCATCAATAACAGCACACAGAACACAGAGAGACCATTAAAGCCTTGCATGGCAAATATTGCACCGAATTCTGCAAATGATAGATCCATCGCATCATCCTCCAAGCTTTAAAAAATTGTGTGGAATAAAAAGATCAGGAGAATGGCTTCCCCTGATCATGTGGCTGTTAACTCAGTAACCTTTAGGGAATGGGTTTGGTTTGATTAGACCTTTAGACTCGTAAACAACTTTGAACTGACCATTTGGTTGCACTTGACCAATACGTGATTTGCTCCATAAATGGTGGTTCGGGTCAATTTTTACATAGCCTTCAGGTGCAGTTTTCATTTCTAGGCCTTTAGATGCGGCAGTCACTTTCGCGACATCGAAGCTACCGGCTTTTTCAACTGCGGCTTTCCATAACCATGGACCAAGGTAGGCTGCTTGTGTTACGTCACCTACCACCGCTTTAGGGCCATATTTCGCTTTAAAGGCTTTTACGAATGCAGCATTATTGGGGTTATTCAGGCTTTGGAAATATTTCATTGAAGAGTAGAAGCCCTTCATGTTTTCGCCGCCAATCCCCAGCAATTCATCTTCAGTCACTGAAAGGGTAAGCAGTGTCTGTTTGTCGCCTGTTACGCCCGCAGCTTTCATTTGTTTGTAGAAGGATACGTTTGAACCGCCCACGACTGCTGCAAAGATGGCATCTGGTTTACGCAGTTTGGTTTTGTTGATGAGGGAACCGAATTGTGTATGGCCCAATGGATAGTATTCTTCGCCAACCACTTTACCTTTCAGTACTTTCTCGATGTGGGTACGGGCAATTTTCATGGTGGTACGCGGCCAGATGTAGTCAGAACCAATCAGATAGAAGGTTTTGGCTTTTTTCTCTTTTGCCAGCCAGTTCAGTGCTTCAAGTACCTGTTGAGTTGCTTCCTGACCGGTGTAGATCACGTTTTTAGATTGTTCTAAGCCTTCATAGAAGGTTGGGTAATAAAGTAGAGAGTTGTTGCGTTCAATAATCGGCAATACGGCTTTACGAGAGGCTGAAGTCCAGCAACCGAAAATTGCAGCAACACGGTCTTTTTCAGATAATTTACGTGCTTTTTCTGCAAAGGTTGGCCAGTCAGAAGCACCATCTTCCTGAATAATTTTGATCTGTCGACCAAGTACACCGCCCTTTTTATTGATCTGTTCAATGGCCAGACGTTCTGCCTGGATTGAACCGGTTTCAGAAATTGCCATGGTACCGGTTGCCGAATGTAGCTGACCCACATATACAAACTTGTCATCGACTTTAAGTTTCGTGGTATTGACCTTTGCCGTTGCAGGTACGCTGGCATTGGTTAGTGCGGGTGCCAGCAAGAATGGAACAGCAAGTAAACCTGCCAGTAATCCAGATGTCTTTACTTTTGATTTTAAGCTCATGTCGGGTTCCCCTATAGAATTAGATGTGCTGATGCGCTTAATCACAGGTTTGCGCTTGGTATGCAACTAAGCCTAAGGGGAGTTAAAAATTGAGCATATACGTCACTTTACGTATATAACCTTCAGTCGGATTATTTTTAGATACTGATAGGCTGGGCATAGTTATTGCATTGTAATAGCAGATATTTAGCTTTATTTGATCTGTATGGACCCAACAGCGAATACCAGTCAGGCACCGCAGCGCGTCATTCATACCCGACGTAAATACAATACCTGGGTGGTCGATGAAAGTATTGAGGATTACGCCCTGCGCTATGCGCCTAAATCCGTCCGGAAATGGTCGCTATGGACAGTGACCAATACGGCGCTTGCGGCTGTCAGTTTCCTGGCAATGGAGACACTTGGAGCAACCATGCTCTGGCAATACGGTTTCAGTAATGCTTTCTGGGCACTGGTGGTTGTGGCGATTATCATTTTCCTGACCAGCTGGCCGATTGGTTATTATGCTGCCCGTTATAATGTCGATATTGATTTACTGACCCGTGGTGCCGGATTTGGTTATATTGGCTCCTCCATTACCTCGGTCATCTATGCCAGTTTCACCTTTATCTTTCTCGCCTTTGAAGCTGCCATCATGGCGCTGGCATTGGAGCTAGGCTTAGGGATACCCCTGAGTATTGGCTATCTGATTTCAGCACTGGTGATTTTGCCATTGGTGGTCAAAGGTATTGGCTTCATCAATAAGGTGCAGGCCATCACTCAACCACTTTGGTTATTTCTGCTTTTATTACCATGGTGCTTTGTGTTGGTGAAGCAACCTGATTTGATCAGCAATCTTGCATTGATTGAGGGCGCAAAAAGTCAGAGCGCTGCCTTTAATCTGTCTTTTTTTGGTGCATCCTGCACGGTGCTCTTTGCCTTGATCACCCAGATCGGAGAACAGGCGGATTATCTGCGGTTTTTACCCGATAAAAAACATATTCAGCGTAAATGGAATTGGGCAGTCTTTTTAGGTGGACCAGCTTGGATTCTGGGCGGATTTATCAAGATATTCATGGGTATGCTACTTATGGCGCTGGCAATGCAGTATCTGGTTGCCGATTCCGAACTGAGTAACCCCAATTATCTGTACTGGATTGCCTATCAACAGGTGGTCAATCATCCCGGCATCGCTTTATTTCTGACTGTTCTATTTGTCTGCGTCGCTCAGATCAAGATTAATGTTACCAATGCCTATGCAGGGTCATTGGCTTGGTCGAACTTTTTTGCGCGTCTGACGCATAGCCATCCAGGGCGCGTAGTCTGGCTGGTATTCAATATCTTTATCGCTTTGCTGTTGATGGAACTTGGGGTAATCCATGCGGTGGAGCGTGTGCTTGGCTTATACAGTAATGTGGCCCTTGCTTGGATCGGTGCCATTGTTGCGGATCTGGTGATCTGTAAACCACTGGGACTGAGTCCAAAAGGAATTGAATTTCGACGGGCCTATTTATATGACATTAATCCGGTTGGAGTCGGTAGCCTGATCATTGCATCGGTCTTATCCATGCTGTGTTACTGGGGAGTTTTTGGAGAGATTGCCCGGTCCTTGGCCGGCTTTATCGCACTCGGTACGGCGGTGTTATGTGTACCGCTAATTGCCTGGTTTACCAAAGGTAAATACTACTTGGCACGTCAAGAAAAGCCTGAGCTGAAGTTGGTCGAAACCCAAACCTGTGTAGTCTGTGAGCATGATTATGAAACTGCAGACATGGCCAGTTGTCCAGCCTATAGCAGTCAGATCTGTTCTCTGTGCTGCACGCTTGAAGCACGTTGTCATGATCTGTGTAAGCCGCATGCACGCTGGTCTTCACAGTTAAGAGTTTTTGCAGCCTGGTTCCTGCCGAAATACTGGGTACAACATATTAATACCCGTTTAAGTCTGTATATCCTGCTGATTTTTGTCTTGGGCGTGGTGTTGGCAGTTAGTCTGAGCCTGATTTATTTACAGGAGTCTGCCAGCCTGGGTGCTTTGTCACAGCAGCAGGATGCGCTGACAATGTTGTTCGTCAAAATCTATGCCGTACTGTTTCTGCTACTGTGTGTAGCCGCCTGGTGGTTAGTGCTGAATGATGAAAGTCGACGTCAGGCACAGCTGGAAAGTAATACCCAGACTCAACTGCTGATGGATGAGATTGAAGCGCATAAAGTTACCGATCGCCAGTTGCAGGATGCCCGCATTCAGGCTGAAAAGGCCAATGAAGCCAAAAGCCGCTATGTGATTGGCATCAGTCATGAATTACGAACACCGTTGAACAGTATTCTCGGTTATAGCCAGCTACTGCAGAAACAGGAAAAACTGTCTGAACAGGGCGAATCTGCCCTGGGCGTGATTAGCCGGAGCGGTCAGCATCTGACTTCTCTAATTGATGGTCTGCTGGATTTGGCACGGATTGAAACTGGTAAGATTTCTTTGGAAAATTCCAATATCGACCTGCCAAAATTTCTTAAACAGATCGTGCATATATTCGAGCCACAGTTTGCCCAAAAGCAGCTGAAGTTTGATGTGGAGATCAGTAGCAAGATTCCACAGTATGTCCGTATTGATAAAAAACGTCTGGAACAGATACTGATTAATCTGTTGGGTAATGCTTTGAAATTTACCCTGGAGGGGGGAGTCAAATTTAAGGTCGATTACCGTTTTCAGACCGCTTATTTTGAAATTCAGGATACTGGTTGTGGGATTGCTGAGTCGGATGTTGAGCGGATCTTCCAGCCTTTTGAACGTGGTCGTAATGTGGTACAGGGCAGTTTTGCCGGCACGGGTTTAGGGCTGCCGATCGTGAAGCTTCTGGTTGATATTCTTGGTGGCGAGTTGACCTTGAGCAGCCAGTTAAAACAGGGTTCAGTATTTAAAATAAAACTGTATTTGCCTTCTAAATCCCTGATCCATCCGATCGCTGACGTTGCCTCTAATACTGTAACCGGTTATACCGGAGAACGCCGTAAAATACTGGTGGTTGATAATGAAGCGACCGACCGTGGCCTGGTTCTGAATTTTCTTAAACCCTTAGGTTTTATTTTGGAAGAGGCAGAATCAGGTTTAGCCTGTTTGCGTCAGGTTCCAGAATTTAATCCTGATCTGATTTTGATGGATTTGAGCATGCCTTTACTGGGCGGCTGGGAAACGGCGAAATTGCTGCGCCAGAATAAAATCACCAATGTACCGATTATTATTATTTCCGCAGATGCCAATGAGCGGATGATCAATCCGGAAACCGATGTTCTCAACGAAGACTTTTTAGTAAAGCCGGTCGATCTCAATTTATTATTGAACAAAATTGGTGATAAATTGGGCTTAAGCTGGCTGCATCAGCATGAGCAAAATCCAGAACAAGAACAAGCTGCTGATCAGGAAGCCCAGATCCCCACGGTGGTGGTTGAAAGCAAAAATGAAGTGCACCCATCCATTCCATTGTTGAACGTGGCAGAGGCGGTCCTTCAGCTGGAACAGCATTTAAGTATTGGTTTTATCCGGGGGGCAAAAGATGTACTGCATGAATGTGGCCAGCACTTTGAACAATATAACGATATATGGCATCAGATTGAGCAGGATTTAAAACAATTTGATTTTAAAAGAGCAATTCAGCGACTTCATGAGCATGCAGATGTGCTGAAGTAGGGGTAAGGTGGACATGTTGGAAAGTATTTTGATTGTGGATGATATACCTGAAAATCTAAGTCTATTGCATGAGAGCCTGGATCAGGCTGGCTATCAGGTACTTGTGGCGACCAATGGATTTGATGCAATTGAGATTGCGCATCGCATTCAACCCGACATGATCCTGCTCGATGGCAGTATGCCGGAAATGGATGGCTTCGAAACCTGCACTCAGCTTAAAGCCAGTCCAGTGACTGAACATATTCCAGTAATCTTTATGACCGGGCTGACAGAAACCGAACATATCCTCAAAGGCTTTCAGGTCGGTGGGGTAGACTATGTCACAAAGCCTTTAAATATTGATGAAGTTCGGGCACGAGTAAAAACCCATTTGTTACAGGCTCGTTTAATGCATCAGCAGCGACAAATGCTGGATGCTACAGGTAGTGCGATTTTATCGCTGAATCTGGAAGGTGAAATTATCTGGCAGACCCCAATCGTCAGTGAATTACTGAAAAATCATCAGGTGGATGTACAGCATTTTCAGTCCAGTTTGAATAAGTGGCTACAGGACTTGCTCAAGCAGCCAGATCAAGCACATTTACTGCATGGTCAGTATGGTCATGGACATCAGGAGTTACAGCTTAACCTGCTTACCAAACTGTATGCAGGGCATATCTCTAAACATGTCTTGGTACAGTTGAAAGAGCAGACCCAAATGCCGAGCGCAGAGGAAATCGCGCAGGCCTGTCCAAACCTGACGCCGCGTGAAGCAGAAGTGATGCATTGGGTCACGATGGGGAAGACCAACCGGGATATTGCCGAGATCTTACAGCTCAGCCCACGTACAGTGAACAAACATCTTGAGCATGTCTTTGAAAAGCTCTATGTGGAAACGCGGACAGCTGCGGTATTGCATGTCATGTCAGCCTATCAAAATCAGGCAGTGGCTTAGTTTTCCCTTAGTAGAGGAATCCTAGGAGGATCTGCGACCTCTCCCCAACCCTCTCTGACTTGGAAGTGTCTGGTCTATGATGCACATCCACATCTGATGTGTGCTGAAAAAACAGGAGGTTTTAACTTGGTAAACTAAACACACTCATCAGGAGTTTACCATGAGCAAGAAACACAAGACTTACACCACAGAATTTAAAGCTGAAGCCATCAAATTAATTG
>NZ_VPAN01000052.1:0-16042 GCF_013419225.1 Acinetobacter sp. YH12097
ACCTTCAGAAAGCCAGAGAATAGTTTGGGCACGTTGTCTTTCACGCCAATGTTTTGCATGCTTGGCCAGAAAAATGAGTCGTTCTCGCTGTTCTAAACTAAGTGGTACAGAAACAATTCGAGGCATGTGTGAACATCTGTTAACTAAAAAAACTTTTTCGCATGATTAGTTGTTTTTGTCAACTTATTAGATAATTGATATTTATGAAATTGTGAGAAAGATAATATATAGGACTTACGCACTATTATTTATAGATTCTCTGTGGTAGCAGATGATTTTTATCGAGAATAAAGTCATCAATGAAGTTTTTGATAACTGGTCTAAATAATTTCTTCTGCCAACGATATACATTTTCAAAGATCCGCTCAAACTGGTTCTTTTGTATCTCGACGTAGGCCATCAAGGCTGAAAAAATATGATTCAAAATCAGTTTAGATCGTCTTACTTGAAACTTTTCAATATGACAAACCTGTTTAATCACCCGGTGATATTGCTCTATTTTCCAATGACTTGAATGTAATTCATGAAAACCCTCAAAGGACAATAAATCATCTTCATCTTGATGCACAATATAAAACCTCTGCTGTTCTTTTAACTGAGTCTTAAATAATTGTACAAAGCCAAAATCTTTGAGCCAGACCACTTGACCCTGATGGAAATTTGGCAATAAACGCAGTTGAAACCATTGTCCTTTTTCTGGGGAAACCTTACGGTTACAGTCGATACCAAACATAAATCGAATACCATATTTTCTTATGGTTTTTAGATTTCCAGTCGATGAATACCAACTATCACCTGTAATAAATTGAATCTTTGCACCCCAACTGAGTGCTTCACTTAACATATCCATAAAGTAATCATTCTTGGTTTTACTTTCAGATTTGTCATAAATTCGGAAATTAATTGGAATATTTTGACCATTCTGATCTGTCGCATACAAGGTAATGAGATTAATACCCTTGACGGATCGGTGGTGTTTGCCTGACCAAAAATAGCTAACCAAGTCCATATGTTGACTATAGGGTTTATCTAAAACAGTATCATCAATACTGACTATAAGTTTATTATTATCAATATGTTGAATTGCTTCTTGATATAGGTCGTGAGGTGTGTAGTCTTCACGTTCTAGAAAGCGATTTACACTATCATGCGAGATGTTATAAGTCTCGGCAAGTCTCCTAGACAAATTTCGTCTATTCTTTTTGCATAGGAGAGAACATTATGAGTGGACAACGATATACGCCAGCATTTAAATTAAATTTATAAATCAATATGATAAAATCTATTTTTTTGACTATCGTTTTAATAAATATTCAATTTTTTGAAAAATTCAATTCTGACAATCAATCCTCCAACTGCATTTGCACGTTGTAAAGTAATCTTGCCTAAATGAGAGTCAATAATCTGCTTCACAATAGATAATCCCAGACCACTTCCTACTACAGAACTGGCTTGATTTATTCTATAAAAACGCTGAAATATAAATGGGATTTGTGCTTCATCTAGACCTATGCCGTTATCTTCAACCTGTATAAAACTACCATTTCCAATACTTCCACAACTGACTTTAATAATAGGTTTATGTATTGAACTACGATAAAGAATGGCATTTTCGAGTATATTTCTCAACATAATTTCCAACTGATCTGACTGCCCCCAAACGCACACTGAGGTGAGATGCAATTGTAAGTCTACACCTGCTTTTCTGAACTGAATACCCATCATTTCAACTGTACCTTTAACAATATCTACCAAATCAATATTGCTTTTGTTTTGTGTGGCATTCGGTTCAAGCCTCGCTAATGTAAGCAACTGAGTAATCATTCTTGATGCTTTGTCTACTCCTGTAATAATGTCCTGTGCAGCTTCCTTAGACTCCTCATTGGAACGTGCATTTTGAAGTACTTGGGCATGTAAGCGTATAGCAGCTAATGGTGTACGGAGTTCATGAGCGGCATTTGAGGTAAAACGTTTTTCACGTTGCATACTTTCAGCAATCTCACTAAGTAAGGTATTTAAAGAGCTCACTAAAGGTTCTATTTCTTTCGGTACAACTGGCTTAATTGGATTTAAATGTTCAATGGATTGTTTTTCTAAGTTTTGACTAATGCTATATACAGCCAATAAATGACGACGGATCGTGCAAATAATCAACCATAATAATAATGGCAAAAATATGATTGAAACCAAAATCAAAAACAGCAACATATCTTGCTGAATATCTTTTCGAATTGTCCAAACCTGCGCAATTTGTACCTGTATTGTATGCGTACTATCCCAAACAGAATAACTACGATAAGTATTATTATTCAGTTTAATCCAACCAAAATTATCTTGCTGAACAAATGGCTGTGTTTCCACACCAATAGAACGATAAATTAATTGTCCATCACGATGCCAAATTTGAAATACAATTTGGTCATAATGCTCACCCTTAGCTTTTTCAATCACTGTATGCTGCGGTACTTTTCCATCTAGGGTACTTAGAGTCGTAGACAATAAAGCATGAGCAGTTTCTGCTAATGACTTATCAAAAATATTATTGGCAGTGTTTTGCATTCCCCAATAAATACTTCCTAAACTACCCAACCAAACGCTAGTGGTAATTGCCAGTAAAATTATAGATAAGCGCTGGGTTAATGAATAGCTGCGAATTGGATCAGCCATTTAATGCTGTTCATCCATGATATATCCAAAACCTTGTACTGTACGGATAATATTTTTACCTAATTTCCGACGCAAGTTATGAATATAGACTTGTACAACATTACTACTCACATCAACGTCATAAGCATAAAATGAATTTTCTATATTTTCACGCGAAATTACACGACCACGATTGAGAGTAAATAACTCCAATAAATGAAACTCTTTATGTGTCAACTCAATTTCGACTTGATTTAACAGTACTTGTTTACTCGCTTTGTTAATACTAATATTTCCAACCTGAATTAGGTCCCCTACCTCTCCTGAAATTCGGCGTAATACAGCATGAATCCTTGCTACGACCTCATGTAAATCATAAGGTTTAACAACAAAATCATCAGCTCCTGCCTCTAGACCTGTAATACGATCATCAACCTGATCTTGAGCAGTCAGAATAATAATTCCAACTTGATTCTTTTTGCGACGTAGTGATTTTAAAATTTCAATCCCATTTCGATCAGGCAAACCTAAGTCTAGTAGAATAAAGTGATAATGATAACTCACTAAAAAATGGTACGCTTGCTCTGCTGTGCTCGCAATGTCAACTACAAAGCCCATTTGATCTAGACCACGTGCAGTTGCTTTTGCCAACAAGCTATCATCTTCTACCAATAGAACTCTCATAACACCTTTTTCTCTTGCTTACCAAACTACAGCGCAAATTTATAATCCCTACTATGCTCGTAAATATTACTGTTAAATTCTATCCATCTCATGTAAAGGCCACAATTGATGAGAATCAAGTAATAAGGAACTCATACTTTCTGCATAATCTACTTTAGCTTGATCGACTCGGCTACGTGCTTCAATCAATTGCTGCGAATGCAACAAAAGCTCATTGAGATTCAACTCACCTAATTTATACGCTTTTTGCATCAAGTGATGTTGTTGTTGCAACAGTTGTAAGTTTTCTTGCGCCTTCGTATTCCGTACAGTCGCTGACTCCATTTGAATCACCCACCCCTGTATTTCTTGACGCAGACGTTTTTCTACACGCAATACCTCCAAATCCGCTTTTTTTGCTTCTGCCGCTGCCATTCCTGAAGCAATACCGACTTGTCGCGCAGTCAAAGGAATTGAAACACTAACCCCTAATAAATTCTCCTCTCCCGATTGCTCCCTACTGTAACCAAAACCAATCGTAGGATCTGGCAGTCTATTAAGCTGCTCTCTTTTTAATACTGCGTATTGCTGTGTAGCTTGCATCCTTACGAGTGCTAACTCATGATTAACTGACAAAATTTTCTGTACCCACTCTGCTTGACTATACTGTATAGGGCTAGGCTGTATAACATCGCTGCTCCACTGTTCAGGGATCTTTCCTCTATAATCGCGGGCCAACAATTGCTGAGCTTGAATATATGCAGCTTTAGCTTGCATATATTGTTCCTCAAGTTGTTGGTACTCATTCTTCAAGAGCATTAGCTCAAGTCGTGGTGCATCTCCTGCTCGAATACGTTGTTCAGTCACTTGGATAAATTGCTGAATTTGATCCAGCTGTTCTTGCAGTCGCTTCAAATGCAATGTGCTTCGCATATAAGCAAACCAACTATTTAACAACATTTTAGATGCTTGATGTTGAGCATTCTCATACTTCAGTTCTGCAATACTTGAAATACGTTGTGCTAGATCTTGATCTAGCCGGTATTTATTAGGCAAACGTATTTGTTTTTCTATCCCCAAACTAGGTTCATAACTATTGGCTTGTTTTCGCTCTAGTTGTGTATCCGTCTTACGTACTTGCATACCGGCTGTAACAGTCCACGGATTTTGCCCTACTTTTAATCCTTGTCGGGCAAAGTCTGCATAATCTTGCTCTGATATTGCAGCACGCACATTCGGATGTTCTACTAGACTCTGTTGTACTGCTTCAAGTGGTGGCAAAGCAGCTTCAAGTTGAGGTTTTGCAATTGCTGTCGAAGCCACTGTAAAACAATAGCCCAACCCAAACAGATACCAAATTTGGCCTAGAAGTGTTGATTTGATATTTAATGTCATTAGTCAAGTGCTCCTTGGCTCATATAACCAGAAATTAATGTAGGTATGACCCAATAAAAACAATCACTTGATTTAAATTTTTGCTGAATATGCGCCAAAACCAATGATACAGATTCGTGTTGTACAATCAGCAATATAAGATTCCGTTCAGTTGCTCCGCGAATTTTTTCCTGAACATTACGATAATGTTGGCGATTACCAAACCCTTGTGCGTTGACACAAGTACACCCTGAAATCAACTCAGGAATTAACCACAAATGCTCCATAAGTTCTTCAGCAATATCAGAGGACACGTTAATAGAGAGTTGGCATATTTCAGACATGATGATCTCGCGCTAAACCAAATTTTTTAAACAAGTTAGGAAGTAAAATCAGAGTCAGCAAAGTACAAGAAATAAGCCCTCCAATCACAACTATCGCCAATGGACGTTGAATCTCGGCACCAGGGCCAGTAGTAAATAACAATGGGATCAAACCTAAAGCTGCAATACTCGCGGTCATCATGACTGGACGTAAACGGCGCATAGCACCTTCACGAACAACTTCCTCAATTGCAACACCACGAGAAATCAGTTGATTAAAATAACTAATCATCACTAAACCATTCAGTACAGCAATCCCCATCAAGGCAATAAAACCAACTGATGCAGGAACAGATAAATACTCACCTGTTAATGCTAATGCAAATACTCCACCGACTAACGCAAAGGGAATATTGACGAAAACCAATACGGCTTGACGCACCGAACCCAAAGTCGTAAATAGTAAAAAGAAGATCATTGTTAATGCAGCAGGTACAACAAGCATTAAGCGAGCAGCCGCACGTTGTTGGTTTTCAAATTGCCCCCCCCATTTGAGTGAGTAGCCGGTTGGTAACTTGACTTTCTCTGCAACCAATTGTTTTGCTTCATCTACAAAACTAACTAAATCACGATCACGTACGTTGGCACGTACCACTGACATTCGTGATGCATTTTCACGATCAATTTTTACGACACCCTCAGTCTTAACCACTTCTGCTAAAGATAACAATGGCACTGCAGCTGCATTCTCAATTGGCAAGGCAATATTGGAAAATTCAAAACTCGACTCTCCCAAACGTGGATCCCCTTTCATCATTAATGGAACAGGGCGCCCCTGTTCAATAATGGAACCTATTTCTTTGCCTTCCACGAGCATCTTGAGTTGGGCTTGAACATTTTGACTGTCCAATTGATTTCGTATAGCCATATCACGATGGATTCGCAGCTCTTGATACTGTACTCCCGAATTTTCGAGTGTCATGACATCTTCATTGCCTTCAATGCCTTGTAGAACTATTGCAATTTGCTTTGATAAATCATTAAGCTGGTCTAAATCACTTCCAAAAATTTTGACAGCCAAATCTCCTCGTACTCCAGACAACATTTCTGAAGTGCGCATCTCTATGGGTTGACTAAATGTTAAGTTCACGCCAGGAACATCTTGAAGTACAAGACGAATTTTTTCTAAAATTTGCTCTTTATTTTTGACTTGCCATTGCGTTTGTGGTTTTAGCACAATGAAACTATCTGTTTCATTTAACCCCATAGGGTCTAATCCCAATTCATCAGAACCTGTACGTGCCACAATTCTTTCAACTTCAGGCACTTGTTCCAAAATACGTTTTTGAATATCCAGATCTAATGCAATTGAGTTTTGTAAGCTAATCGAAGGGATTTTTTCTAACTGTAAAATAGTATCTCCCTCATCCATGGTTGGCATAAATGACTTTCCAATGAATGGGAAAATCAATGCAGCCAGAAGTAAGGTACCACCTGCTAAGACATAAATCTGTTTAGGATGGGCTAAACTCAGATTCAAAAGTTTTCGGTAACCAGTTTCTAATTTAGCTACTAAAAAGGGTGTGTGATGTGCTTTCGGTTTTAGAAAGAATGAACACAGTACAGGAATCACTGTCAAAGAAAAAATTAGTGAACTTGATAAAGCAAATACAATTGTTAAAGCCACAGGTGAAAAGAGCTTCCCTTCCAATCCTTCAAGCGTGACCAATGGAATAAACACTAACATAATAATGATCATGCCTGCTGTGACTGGTACTGCAACCTCAGACACTGCGCGGTAAATCATATTTAATGGCGGTAAAAAAGAACGTTGCGGTGACTCTTTTGCTTCAGCAAGTTGCATTTCAATATTTTCAACCACTACAACTGCAGCATCCACTAATAAACCAATCGCAATCGTCAAACCACCTAAAGACATTAAATTGGCACTTAAACCAAAATGGTGCATCATCAAAAAAGTACTTAGTGCAGATAATGGTAAAACTGCCGCAACCACTAAAGCAGACCTTAGGTTTCCTAAGAACAATAAAAGTAAAATCAAGACTAAGACAATAGCTTCTAATAACGTTTTACTTACGGTATGAATGGCTCGGTTTACCAACTCACCACGATCATAAAATGGTTCAATCGTTGTACCCTGTGGCAGAGTTTTTTCAATGTCGGACAAATGCTCACGAACATGTTGAACGACTTGACGTGCATTCGCACCTTTTAAAGTTAATACAATACCTTGGACAGCCTCACCTTGGCCATTTTCAGTCACTGCACCATAGCGTGTGAGTGCTCCAGTATGTACCTGTGCAACATCTTTAACCCGCACCAATGTTCCTTGATGGCTAGAAACAATAATATCGCCTAACTCTTCAAGGTTTCTGACGCGGCTATCGCTTCGGATCAGTAATGACTCTCCATTTTCATTAAGCCGCCCAGCACCATCACTGGCATTATTTAGCTCGATTGCCTGTTGTAGCTGTGTTAAAGATAAGCCTCGTGCCGCCAGGGCCTCTAAATTAGGGGTCACTTCAAATGTACGAACAAGTCCCCCCAAAGCGTTAACATCGGCGACCCCTTCAATTTTACGAAGTTGTGGACGAACCACCCGATCAAGTAGAGTTCGTTTTTCCATATCACTGAGTGGCCCATGTAAGGTAAACATAAAAGATTCACCTAATGGGGTCGTCATGGGTGCAATTCCACCTGACGTACTACTTGGTAATGCAGACATCACATTACTTAAACGTTCATTCACCTGTTGTCTAGCCCAATAAGGGTCAGTGCCTTCAGCAAAGTCTAATGTGATAATCGCAATCGCGTATTTAGATTGCGAACGCATTACTGTCTGATGAGATATTCCCAACATTTCTTGTTCAATGGGTACAACAATACGGCTTTCCACCTCTTCGGGCGTCATGCCGGGCGATTTCATCACAATTTGTACTTGCGTACTTGACACATCAGGAAAAGCATCAATTGGTAGTTTCGTAAAAGCAATGTAGCCTGCCACACTGATCGCCAATGTGAGCAATAATATTAAAATGCGCTGACTAAGTGAAAAGGCGATAAGACGTTTTAACATATGTCTCACCTCAACGTTCTGTAGTGCTAATAGGTGCTTGCTCTGCACCAAAGCCAGACCACACCGCCTTGAGACGCTCTACACCACTGATAGCAAGTTGCATTTTGGGTTTTAATTTTTCAGCTGTAATATAACTTTGCTGCTGATCAGCTGATAGAACTTCAACCGTTACAGCTTCAAACCCCTTCTGATTTTTAACAAAAATAATGTGTTTACCATCTTGTGAGGTTATGGCAGTACTTGGTACTGGCCATGCTGCAATTACTGTTGGCTGCTTACTTTGAACATGAACTTTGACAAATTGTTGCACCCGCAAACAATTATGTTTGGTATCCATTTGTACGATGATATTTTGAGTTTGTGTATTCCCTACAAGTGCTGGAGCGATATTTTGTATATGCCCTGTAATATCACAACCTTCAACCTGAACAACATCCCCAATATGCACATATTTACTGTCAGCTAAATTAGCTTGTAATAACAATTGTAACGGTGAATCAGCGTTTACAAGTTGACCTAATACTGTACCAGCCTCAACATACTGACCTGTAGAAACCTGTAAGTTTTCTATATAACCACTTGTTGGGCTTTTAACATAGACAATGGAATTTAGACTATTTACCTGCCCTCCTCCCATAAATTGCAGCATTCGCTGTTTTGCACCTAAGTTAATATTAAGACGCTGTACTTGATTCTGTGCCTCTTGCACACGCTTCTCGGCAATAATGCCTTCAGCATATAAGCTACGTTCACGTGTTAAATTTTGCTGGGCTAATTGTTGTTGAGCACGAAGCTGCAATATTTCATTTTGAATCTGAATTAAATCTGGACTATGTACAGCAAGTACATGATGATTCCGGGTAACTTCTGCCAAGGGTTGTACCAAAACTTGCTGCACCATTCCTGAAACAGGACTAGTCAGTACAACTTTGCTTTCTGGTGACCACTGTACTTGCCCTTGTAAAATAATTTGTTTTTGTATGTTAGTAGAAGAAGCACCTAATGTGTGTAATTTGATCCCAACTTGCTCAATTTGTTTTGAAGAAATTAAGATTTGTTGCTCTGAGACTTCAGGACTCCTCTCAGCCTCTGAAACCTGTCTCTCTACTTTAGCCTCTATATTTTTATTCGAGAGCAGCTTACTTCCCCACCATAGCCCAAGGCTAATCAAGATCAAGACGCTCATTAGATATAATAGTTTTTTAAAATTTAGTACATCTACTCGCTGATCCACTCGTTTCATCCTTCAAGAGATTTTCTCTACAAAGCTAACATTAAGTTCTTAAGATCAGATTAAGTTTATAAACCTATTTCAGACTGCATAGGCCCAAGTGAACCGTATTGGGTTTGTGGGAGACTTTTATTTAACTGATGTTACGTAGTAAGTGCATTTTGAGCATCTTCGCTACTACATGTTGTAGTCGATTTATAAATTATTAATAATCATTATATTAAACTATATATTGTTATTATTTCTCACGAAAATCAGCATCAAAACATAGGTGACTTTTATAAACTAAAATGTCTAAAATGAAGTGACCAAAACCACATTAAATGATCTAAATTGATCAAAATTTTACTCCACCAAAAACTATATACCAGTAATCAAATCATATACTTATAATTAAGGTCATTTAATGGAATAAATCTCGGTGACCTTGCCAAGGTTGGGGTTTTAGAACAACATGAACAACAACTGATTATCACCGCGATGCAAAAAGCCAAACACAATGTGTCTGAAGCGGCCCGTTTGTTGGGTATTAGTCGAGCAAAGCTCGATTATCGACTTAATAAATATTATTAGGGCGTGTCCTCATTTGAAGAATTGGTTTTAAATACTTAAAATCTTCCTTTGACTTATTTTTATTTCTATATTTTCAATGGCACGTACTCTTCTTACCGATGATATCTGTCAGCAAATTCAAGATACTATGCGATTACATGATTGCTACCGTTCAAAGAATAGTAGAAATATCATGGAAGCGATCTTATGGAAACTGCGTACATGCGCCACATGGCGTGATATTCCTCAAGAATTTTGTCCTTGGCAAATTTGAAAAGTAAAAGTTCAGTCGCTACCCTTGCTCGGGAGTTAGGACTTTCACGATCAACCATCTACCGTGAATTAAAAAGAAATACTGGGCAACGTGGATATAGAGCTCAACAGGCAGCTAAATTTGCAAGTCAAAGACGGTACCGTCCTTCATCATCAATGACAGCATTTGCCTTCGCTTATATTGATTATTTGATTGGTTTGGACTGGTCACCAGAACAAATTTCAGGTGCTTTAACACAACGCGGTTGGCTGGATGTACCTTGATCAACGACAACGTTTAGGAGATTTCGAAGGTGACACGGTGATTGGTAAACATCATAAAGGTGCTTTATTGACTCTCGTTGATCGAAAGAGCCTGTATGTACATATTGTTCATTTAGGGCCAACGAGAGCATCCTCTCAAACGATTACTTGTGCATTAGATCGTTTACAAATGAGCCATGCTTATAGTGTGACATTTGATAATGGCAAAGAATTTTCCGAACACAAAAGAATTACTGATGCTGGCATAGAGACGTATTTTGCTGATCCTTACAAGTCTATTCAGCGAGCTAGAAATGAAAATACGAATGGTTTAATCCGTCAATATCTGCCAAAATCATCATCGTTTGATGACGTGTCAAAGGAACAAATAGAGTAGATAGAATTTGCACCCAACCATCGTCCTAGAAAAACCCTAGGTTAGTATACACCGAGTGAAGTGATGGCTGGTTTTTATACTGTTGCACTTGCCGCTTGAATCCGCCAAATAAAATCATTTCTTCTGGATCTAAACGCTTTAGCCGAAGTTGGTCTACAACCACCATATTGTCCTGTGCTTTATCCATTTTCCCCAGTGTCTTCTTTTCACACTGTCCTTTAGACTTTTTATTACCTTACATAAATCCCTATCGACAGCAAGCAGTAACTTACGATATCGCGAGCAGTAGTAATGCTTGATTTTTAATTTTTTCTGAAAACTCACTGCTTATTTCCCCATTGAGTAACATCATTTTCAAAACTAAAGCTGGGCATGGTTTTTCAAACCTACCTTCAGATATTGTTAATGCATCAATGAGCAATGGTGTCATCATTTTTTTTCTGCACAGGTAAATTATTTTTAGCGTTAAAATAATAGAATATAAAAGTCTCAAATTTAACAAAATAGAATCAAATAGATTTTATATTTACTAAAAAAGTATCTGAATTATATGATTTATTTACTAACTTTATTTTTATACTAAATCAAAACAGCACGCATGAACCGGAATATGACGATTAGCGAATTGGCTAACCGTGTGCATGTGGATGAAAAGACAATCTCACGACTTGAAAGCGGCAAACCCAGCTCTAACCTAAAAAATCTTATTTCCATTCTCGTTGTATTTGGCTTGGAAAATAGTTTGCTTAATATTGCGAACCCACAAAATGACGAAGTTGGAAAACACTTGCTACCAAAAAAATTCGGGTACGCGCTAATAATAAATCAGAGGCTATGAGTGATGACTTCTAAAAATCTGTCCATGCAAGAAGAAATTAAGAGCTGCTACATTTTTTTGGATACAGGTGATACACCACAAGTTGTTGCTCAATATGCGCTCAAAGATTCAATCTATAATTTTATCTACGGCAAGAGATATTTGAGTCGTAAGCGTCCGCTGAATCCCATACCAATTTTTAATTCGATTTAGGTTTCCAGCAGTGCGGCAGCAATTCTTCAATTTGGGTCACTTTGTGTGTCGGTAGCCTTTTCAGCACATCACTTAAATAAGCATACGGATCCAAGCCATTCAGCTTTGCTGACTGGATTAAAGTCATGATATTCGCCGCTCGCTGGCCGCTGCGCAGCGAACCTGCAAACAGCCAGTTCTTACGTCCCAACGCCCAAGGTCGCATTTGATTGTCGGGTAGTCAGACGCAGTTACCTACGTCCAACCCCCTAAGAACCGTGCATGCGAGTTTCCCAGCACACGGCTCAAGCCTCTGCTAAGGCGCCATTCGGCACCCGGTTATACATCGTTGACATTGGCAAACTGAACACTCCTCGGACAATACAGATGGTAAATCTCAAGATTAGCAACTGCATCCGTTCCACCATGACTTAGCTTCACAATATGACGGCTGTGCCATGGTGTATCTTTGGTGACTGGTTTAAGACAGGCGCAGCAGCGACCACCTTGTTTTAGCCACACCCGATACAGCTTGGCTCGCCCCTTTGCGGAGACCAGCATTCTTTTACCCCATCGGGATTCGAAGTACTCATCCCATGCGGGGTCATGAGGGTTAGCAGCAGCCTTGATCTTGATATGTCGCACAATTGGCGTGTCCGAGGCAGACACTAATGTGTATTGTCGCTTCCGACCATCGGCGGACTGTTCATCACATGAGAACACCCATCGACGCGCTCCTTGTACTTTGAAATACCGATCTTTGACCCATCGGAGTGTTTTGCGAGGGTGGCGACGTACCGCCCATCGCCAGAGCATTTCCCACACTGCGCTGTCTACCTGGTTGAAAACCTTCTTGGCAACGACATAACTATGATAGTTGGCCCAACCCCTTAGAATAGGGTTGAGCAAACCGATCAAAGTGGCCTGTCGTGTCGCTTTGTTTGCATTGATTAATGCTCGCAGCTTATCGAGATGAGCACTGATGTTTGCCTTTGACGGCTTGATCAGTAGCTTGCCATTGTACTTGCGTACGTTCCACCCAAGAAAATCGAACCCGTTCCCTATGTGCGTGATTTTGGTCTTTTCCTGAGAGAGCACGAGACCGCGCTGCGCCAGAAATTCAACCACGGCAGGGCGAACTTCATTTTCGAGCCACTCTTTAGAATACCCCGTGATGATGAAATCATCCGCATACCGTACCAGTTGCAGCTTTTTGCCTGTCCATTTGGCGTTAGGGAACCTCTTCGCCAGCATCGTTTCCAGTCCGTCCAAGGTCATGTTGGCCAACACCGGGGAGATAATACCTCCTTGCGGTGTTCCGGAAAGACTGGGAAACAGCTTGCTTTGGTAGACGTAACCGGCTTTGAGCCATTTCCGTAGAATCACCTTGTCCATTGGGAGGTTGGCGATCATCCAGTCATGGCTGATATTGTCGAAACAGCCTTGAATGTCACCCTCTAGCACCCACTCCGCACTTACTTTTCTTGACAGCACACCAAAGCACTGTGCTGCAGCATCCGCGGTTGAGCGTTGTGGTCTGAATCCATAAGAGTTCCGATCAGCGATGGTCTCCGCGATGGGTTCCAAAGCCAGCAGATGGAGCGCCTGCATGGCCCGGCATTTCATCGTGGGTATCCCGAGAGGTCTCATCTTGCCATTTTTCTTCGGAATAAGGACTCTCCGAAGCGGAAGGGGCGTGTAACCTCGCCTCTTCAACGACATCATCGCACCGGTCTTGGCCTTGGGTGTATTCCAAGTCACCTTGTCGACCCCAGCCGTGTTTTTGCCTTTGTTTTCAGACACTCGTTTGACGGCCAATGCTTTGCCACTAAACGAGTGAGTCAGCAGCCATTGCAAAGCTTTCGCCTTGTTATGCCTGCCGTCTTGTACCGCCTTCACAATACGCGCTTGCAGCCCTCTGACATGACGCTGTACAGCAATCCAATCGATGGGTCCCACGATGTGCTGGAAGGTGCACACGCTGATACTGCTGCATTCATTTGCTCTCCCTCCATTAAAAGGGTTCTACACACTCTCTTGTGATGAGAGACCATAAGGACGTCAGCCCGCTTTCGCGTGGGGTAATGTTTCAACCTCTATCCAACCCATTACAGACTGGCATTCGCTTTTTCCTCGTTCCTTCGCCCGCATCACCATGGGCAGTTTTTGCAAACTGCTTTCCCAATGGGAGTAATACGGGATTTCCACGTTCCGCTTACTGAAGTACATCGGCTTAGGTGCCTGCTATCGACCGGGAGGCGTATGGGTCACGAATGCGTAGTCGAAAGACGCAATTCCCACCTCCATTACCGTTTTGGTTCGAGCGTATCAGCCATTTCCGCTCGTTCAACTTAACGATCGTTACGCAGATTCACATGTGTTCACCATACCGATTATCTAGCCCTTGTCCGGCTATGGCTGCCAGAAGGGTACGTCTCTCACGATTGATACCCCGCACCTTGCGGTGCCTCGTTACATTGTCGAAGGCGCTCTTTATTCAGCCTTCTAGATTCACCCGGTGACACGGGTGGTTCCCGCAGGGGGAACAACTTCATTAAGCGACTTCGTGTCGCACTTCCACCCAGTTATTGCAAATCGGTAGATTGCCATCATCCAGATAGCGGCTTAAAGCTGGCCAACGCTTCAGAGTGTAATTGATCGCCTTGGCGGTTGGAGAACTCGATGGCACAGTCAGTTGATGTTGGTTGAGCCATTCATACAGTTGTTGCATCACCGGTTGACTATGCTGTTGTCGGTATTCGCGGCGCTGTTCTGCTGTACCATCGGTCTTTTTCCTGAGTTCTGCTTCTATGGCATACAGTTTCTGAATCAGCACTAATGCCTGTTCAGCGACCTGACTTTTTTTGGTCACATGCAGTTCATGGAATTTACGACGCGCATGCGCCATGCAGCCCACCTCAATGACCTGACCTGATTTAAAGCGTGCTTTATAACCGCTGTAATCATCACAGACCAGATGGCCCTGCCAGTCTTTCAGGAACGCTTCAGCATGCTGACCTGAACGACTATCCTGAAAGTCATAGATCACGGCTTGAACTGGATTGTACTGTGTAGTGGCATAGGCCCAGACATAACCTTTCTTCGGTTTTTTCTCATTCTCACCCATCCGCATGATGGTGACCGGCGTTTCATCGGCATGGATCACCCGCTGTTGCAGCACCACCTGTTTTAAGGCATTGGCCAGAGGTTCCAGTTCCACACCGCAGCGACCAATCCAGTCAGATAACGTGGATCTGGACAGATCAATGCCCGCCCGCTGATAGATCAGGCGCTGACGGTACAGCGGCAAATGATCGGCATACTTCGATACCAGCACATGGCTGAGCAGTTCAGGACTGGCAATACCTTTATCAATCACATAGGCGGGCATCGCTTGCTGAGTCAGGGTGTCGCACTGATCACAGACCCATTTGCCACGTACATGCTGTTCCTTATAGAACTGTGCCGGTCTGAAATGCAGTTTTTCACTGACATCTTCGCCGATACGACGGAGTTGGCAGCCACAAGCACATTGGGTTGATGCAGGTTCATGCTCAATACGGATGGTGTGTAGATGATCTGGCAGTGGTCGACGTTTAGGTTTATTTGCTTTGGCTTTGTGTGTCGCTGCATCGGTTTTATCTGCATTCAGCCGTTCCAGTTCCAGATCAACGGCTGCAATATCTTCTTCGACCGCTTCATCCCACAGGTGGATTTGTTTTGCAGTGAGATGTTCGTTTTTACTGCCGAATTTGTGCTGTTTAAATAGTGCGAGTTCATGCTCGTATTTTTGATTGAGAATAGAAAGATGTTGAACTTTAGAATCTAATTGCTGATTGATGACTTCAAGATGTTGAACTCTGGCATCTAATTGCTGGTTTGATTTTTCTAATTCTTGATTTGATTGTGCCAGAGACTGATGCTGCATCGCCAACTGCCTGGTGAATTCCAGCAGTTGTTCATGGGTCAGTTGGCTTAAGTCAGGCAGCGTATTCATGACCGCAGTATGCCTGAGGTCATGAGAAGAATGAAATAGAACGTTTGGAGAATAGCAGAATGGAACAGCCTGTTTTAAAGCATCGTCACCACCTGCTGCCGTCCAATGCGCTGCCAGGGCAAACCTTGGATCAGTGCCTGTAACTGTTCCGGGCTGAGGGCCACGGTTTCACCTTGGTGAACTTGAGCCCAGTGAAATTTGCCCTGTTCCAGCCGCCGGGCACACAGCCAGATGCCC
>NZ_VPAN01000053.1:0-15010 GCF_013419225.1 Acinetobacter sp. YH12097
AAAACCTTCAAAATTCTTGCTGAGCGATATCGCAATCGAGGCAAAAGACTAGCATTAAGATTCAATCTAATTGCTGGAATTTATAACTTGGAGCTGAGTGAAAAATGACTTATGAAAGAAATCTATTGTTGATGCGAAAAAATATGCTTGAATACATTACAAATGCGCAAGATTGTGCATAATGGAATGGTCTATAGTTACACAGGTTAAATTTATGGATCCGTCGCCGTGCGTTGGTCTGATTAAAGATATTCTTACAATCCAGAATGAGGAAGAGAGCTAATGGAATTTTTGTTAGATCCTGGAATCTGGGTTGGTTTACTTACATTAATTATTTTAGAAATTGTACTAGGGATTGATAACCTAGTCTTCATTGCCATTTTGGCAGAAAAACTCCCTCCAGAACAACGTGACAAAGCCCGTATACTTGGTCTTTCACTCGCATTGTTAATGCGATTAGGATTGTTATTTGCAATCTCTTGGTTGGTCACATTAACAAAGCCCCTGATTACCGTTTTTGATTGGACATTCTCTGGTCGAGATCTCATATTATTGTTCGGTGGATTGTTCTTAGTCTATAAGGCGGTCACAGAGCTGCATGAGAAATTAGAAGGTAAACCAGAAGTTCAAGTGACAACAAAAGTGGCTTATGCGAGCTTTACGGCAGTCGTGGCGCAAATTGTTGTCTTAGATGCAGTTTTCTCTCTTGATTCTGTTATTACAGCAATCGGTATGGTCGACAACATTTATGTCATGATGGCTGCAATGATTGTGGCAATGGCAGTGATGTTACTTGCATCTAAACCGTTAACGGCCTTTGTGAACCGACATCCAACCGTCGTGATTCTATGTTTAAGCTTCTTATTACTTATCGGTATTAGTTTGATTGCAGAAGGCTTTGGTTTCCACATTCCGAAAGGCTATATCTACTCAGGTATTGGAGTTGCGATTATCATCGAAGCCTTTAACCAGTTTAGTCAGCGTAATGCTCAAAAACACGAAGCGAAAATTCCATTACGCCACCGTACTGCGGACAGTATTTTAAAGCTGATGGGTGGGCGCTTAGAAGCCGATCAAGTCGGTAATCAAGCGCAAGAAACCTTTGCAGACGAAGAGCGTTACATGATTGGTGGTGTATTGACGCTTGCAGAGCGTTCAGTTGCATCGATCATGACTCCCCGTAATCAAATTTCTTGGGTGGATTTAAATGACACACCTGAGCAAATTCGTGAGCAAGTCCTTTCTGTGCCGCACAGTTTATTCCCTGTGTGTCGTGGTAGCTTGGATAAAGTGATTAGTATTGTCCGCGCGAAAGAACTTATTGATGTTCTAGACAGTGAAGATGATCTAAAAGCATTGATTAAACGTCATCGTCCAATCTTTATTTTCCAAAAGATGAAGGTGATTGATGCGATTAATACCTTGCGTACCTCAAAAGGCTCTTTGGTGCTGGTTACGGATGAGTTTGGGGCGGTACAAGGTCTGATTTCACCACTCGATGTGTTTGAAGCGATTGCTGGTGAATTCCCTGATGCAGATGAACAACTTGATTTGATTAAAATCGATGATGAACATTGGAAAGCTTCAGGCATGCTCGATCTGTATCAGTTAGAACTTGAATTGGAAATGCTGGATTTGATCGAAGAAGATGATGGTTATATCAGTGTTTCAGGTCTTATTTTAGATCAGACCCACGGCAATGTAGAAGTCGGTACTGTGGTTGATTTTAAAGGCATTCAATTTAAAGTCACGGCAATGGATGAAAACCGCATTAAAACGGTTGATATCTATTACCAAGCTTAATGCTTAAATTTTAAAAATAACTCAAAGACAGCTTTTCGAAGCTGTCTTTTTTGTATGACTAGAAAGTATAAGAAATCCTATCCAAGGAGGCTGTAATTCACTATGTTAAAACGTATTATATTTACATGATGTAACAGTCAAAAAACGCTGCAACTTTTGGGCTTTTAGAGGGCTAAAACGATTCAAAAGTAAGAAATATTGATAGGGTTGATTTTAAAAAAGCATGAGGTTAAATAGCGATTCATTTTTAACTTGAGGTTTTAATCATCATAGATGATCTATGAATAATTTTATTTCATTTAAATACCGCTTCGGAAAACTTTATAACTAGGGACTTTGAAAAAACATCAAAGTTAATCCATTAAGAAAATGGGTGTTGGTATGGCGATCACTGAGAATATCATTGATTTTTGCAAACTCACGATTGAAGAAAAACATGAGTTGTTTCAACGGCTCTGGGAGTTTGATCAATGTATTTTTCCAACTTCTAGGATTGAGCAACTTTATCAATACATGCATGACCCAGATATTGTTGCCTTACCAATCATTCAGTATTTTGAGCAGGAAAAACTGATTGGGCAAAACATTGTGCGTATATTAAAAATTATGCATAACAATCGGCCGATTTTTATTTTTAATTCAAGGGCAGGGGTATTGGTTGATTATCGTCGGAAAAACCTGACCTTAAACTCGGCGATTAAAGTGGCGATGCAGCATCAGATTCGTTTTCCAGCGATTCCGATGTGGTTTGTGGCTACATTGGCACAACCAAAGGTATATACATTATTTGCCTCGCGCTCTGTTAAGTTTTATCCAAGGCATGGTGTCCCGATGCCCACAGAGTATATGGATGTTTTAAATAGTTATAAAATCCGTCAGCATGATGTGCAGCATCGGGCTGAGGATATTTTTGTTCATCGTTGTGATTTACCGAAGGTGACGCCTGAGCAGTTGGTTCGGCTACGGAAAAAATCTGATGAACATGTTCAATTTTTTATGCAGCACGTGCCAGATTATTTTGATGGCATGGGGTTAATGTGTATTTGTAAATTAAATGTTTCAACCATTTTTGAAGCAAGTATGAATCTGGCAGTTGGGCGGGCAGTTTAATGATGGACATGGATGTGTTATGCGACAAATGACGATATATCGATTATTCGGTTTCGGCGCGGCGATCTTTTTAACGGCTTGTCAGCCAGCAGAGCAAAAAGTACAGGAGCAATCGCAGAAATGTGTTGCCCCCGAAAAACTGGTCAAACAAATTTATGATCAAGAGTTGAAATTGCATGCTTTGAGTAAAGATCAACTTACTGCCTATTTTGAGCCATCGTTAGCGGAACGTATGCAAGCAGAAATTAACTGTAAGCAGTCGCAACAAGCGTGTAATGTGGATTTTGATATTTTCACGGATAGCCAAGATCCGCAGCAAGATTCGAAAAAAGGTGTTCAGCCTAAACTGAGTTTTGATGAAAATAAAAACGTCGTTCGTGCTGAGTTTAAAATTGGTGATGAAGCCAAAGTCTTAAATTATGAAATGAGTGATGGCGACTGTTCAAAAATCAAAAATATTGTTTATGCGGGGGACTATGACCTCGACATGATTTTGAGTAATCCAACAGAAACGATCGAAGATTCAGAAATGTTTGATGCCAATGCTGCAAGTGACAGTACGGCACATTAAACTTTTTGACGCGTTCTAATTATTCAAAAACAGCATGAAACCCTGAACAGCTTGAGTGCTTTACTCAAGCTGTTTTGTTTTCCTCAAGTTATCATAGCTTCATAGTGCATAAATTTGCATGTTGGCAAGTTGATTGAAATCGTCTTCATTGAGATTATAAATTTCATCTAAAAATGCAACATTAAAACTGCCGACACTTGAGCTAAGTTCATAGGCTTTTTGACCCGCAATCGCAAAGTGCAAATGCGCTGCGACTGTACCGGCAGTTAGTGTTTCACTCACGGCGCAATACGCTGCTGTTAACGCACCTAAAGCGCAGCCAGAAGCCGTTACTTTGGGTTGTAAGTACGATCCACCATTAATTTGTATCACCGCATTCATTTCTTTCGACAAGATGAAATCTGATTCGCCTGAAATTGCCACACATTCACAGTGTTCTAATAAGGGTACGGCATTTAAATAAATCTCGGCACTATTTAGCGTGCTATCGACACCGCGTGATTCACCTTGATTCCCTGCAAGACCACTGATTTCTGATGCATTGCCACGGATTATGCTTGGCTTGTATTGGAGTAATTGGTCAACCATTTCAGATCGCCACGGCAAAACGGGGCCATAACCGACAGGGTCAAGCACCCAAGGTTTATTTAAATTTTGTGCTGTTTGTGCAGCAATTTGCATGGCCTGCATTTGTTCAGACGTTGGCGTGCCTAAATTGATATTCAAGGCACTGGCAATTGAGGCAAAGCTTTCGGCTTCAAAGGGATTGTCAATCATTGCAGGAGAAGCACCCGCAGCCAAAAGGACATTGGCGACGTAATTGCTCGCAACTGCATTGGTGATGATGTGCACCAAAGGTTGTTTGGATTGAAGTTCAATCCACGCATTAATGACGCTTTGCAAAAGCGGGCTATTTAAGTCAGTCAATTCACTGTTCATGGTCGTTTCAAAATTTTCAGATTGATTCATCGGTTTCTCCCTTAGCGGGTGAAGTAATGGTCTTGATGTTTACAATTACGGCAGAACAGGGTCACATAATCTGCGGCATCATAATCGACAGAGAGCTCTTGTGAACCACAGTACATGCAGCGCTTTGTGGAATAAAAATTTAAGCGAGGTTCGATTTTTTTCCAAGCATGGCGTATCGGTTGCACAAAGATACTTTCATCGAGTCCTAAAAAGTGAAAGAGCAAAATTTCACTCATTTTACTAAAGGGGAGTTGTGGCGGACGAGGTAGAGTAAAGGTTTCCCATTTTTCCTGTAAGCCACGTTCACGATATTGCTGTAAGGTCTTTTTTAACAGATTTGTATTAATGAAATTTTCATTACGCACTTGCAGAGCTTTTTGTTTATGTAGGTATTCGAGTGCTGACTGAATCATATAGTAAATCTGCCCAACCGCTAGATGGTCGAGTAGGCGATAACAGAACACTTGAAAGCTTTTATTCCCTGCAATTTGAATGCCCCATGTCTTACAGTAAAACTGCATGAATTGCACAATTTCTTGAAACAGTAGGAGATACAAACACTCTTTCACTTCGTCAGCACTTTTAAAGGGAACACCCAAGGCTAAATTTTCATAAAACCAATGACGGAGTTGCTGCGCTACGCTAAAAAGACTGGGCTCCGAATAGCCATCCAGACGGACATTGATATAATACTGTTCAGCTTGTAGCGCATCATCTTTCACAATCAAAATTTGCTCATGCACGAGATGCTTTTTGAGTGATTGTTGGAAGAGATAATTCGGGCTGATGTTGTGGTATTTAATAGCGTCCCAGTCGATAAATTCTTGATGTGCCGTATGTTCTTGGACGTGATTATCCAATAAAGCCAACAAAAAGAGTTTCTGTAAAAAACTCAGTTCACTTAATTCACGTTCAACGATATCTTTATTTTTGAGTTTACGCTGTTCTTGTAAGCGGGTTTCTTTCAGTAGTTTTTTTCGCGCGGCCTGACAGTTTTCACAATGACAGTTGTATTGCTGTTCTGGAAATATTTGATGATGACAGTGGCTACACTGATAAAAATTAAATTCTTGCTCATCTAATTTTTCAGCATCTACCCAATACATAGATGCACGACACAACGGGCATTGCGTACTTTCATCCATTTGTTTGCGTAGAATATTGAACATGTTGCCAGCGTTTCTTGAAAGGTTAAATTGATTATACACATCTCTGTTTAAAGACGGGTTTGCAATTTCAGTTGCGGCAGCTCAGGCGATATGTCGACAAATAAAAAAAGCTGCATAGTGATGATGCAGCTCTTAGTCAGAATGGATTATTAATAAGCGGCTGGGCATGGGATCGATTCGTCCTCCTCTCCAAGTTGTTTGGCTTGTATTAAAGCTTGCACTTTTTTAGACGTAACTTTCTTAGTGCCTAATGCACTATATGAGTTAAGTAATGAACTGACCTCAAAGGCTTTGAGTGGAATCCCTTCGCAGGTCATAAACATTGCGATCACCTGATGATCGATATTTGCAGCATCAAGCGCTTGTAAAGTCTTCATATTTTCAATACGGATGATGTGTTCTTTAATAAACATAATGCACCTCTTTTTGTTTTATTCTGAATATTTTGCTTTTGGCAATTAAGTAGATGCAAAACGCATGCTCAACTGTTTTGAGTAGAGATTTTAAAGCAGATAAACTGTATATTTACTTACTAAGGTATTGAAAATAAATTATTAATTTAAAAGTAACAAAATAATATTGATGAGTGTTTCTATCCCAGATGCATTCTCAAAATGCTTAAACTGTTGAAAAAGAAACATCTTGGTGCAAGGTTTAAACAGAAGTATGCAATCAAATCCAAATGAGAAGATTGATATGAATTGCTTACTAAGGTGCTTTTTGGAAGGAATCACCTAAGCGATTAGATTTGAAAAGTATATTTGTATATATTGAGCTTATAATTTTTAATGATCTAGGCTTCTCGAAATGAAACCAAGCGGAATCTACTGAACTTGATACACAGCATGATTCAGCTTGATTTCTAAAGGTTTTGATCTTTTTTATCCTTTCTTTGTATGGAATACACATGTCAGACGCACTTAAAAACAGCAATATCACTCGCATGCAATTATATAAGCAGCCACAGGGTACGGTTGGCGCGCTGATTATTGGGCATGATCAAACTTTAGAAAAGACGATCGAGTTACTGGGCCTGGCGCAGCAACATCAAGTATCTAAAATTTATGTGGCTGGTGTGACGGAAGAAATTCAGCAATTCCTCACCTCCAAAGTCACGGCATTTCAATTTTACTTTGCTGCAGACTACGACAGCGCACTCGATTTAATTTTTGCAAATCAATAATCCTCTAAATCTTAAGCTGGAAAGTTTGAGCGCAATAATTTGAACGTACAGATGGATAAAGCATTTGTACTTTCTCTTTCTAGTATATAGGCGCTTTATTTATTTTAGGTAGATAAAAAAATTTGCACATTGTTATAGCTGTACTCAACTCAGGCATTTATTTTGCTTAAACATGGCGAAAATATGTGCCAGCCTTTAAATTATTCAATAAAGATGATTGAAAACAACATGCGCTGAGCCCATATATAAATCATTGTAAATGCGAAGACAGCTTATGCATCTTGTCGTATGATCAAGTCATTCACAATGTGTTCAAAAAGCTGATGAAGCAATAACTAAGGAATAGGACGAGATATGAACATTGCGGCAAATCCAGTGGTCGAAGCAGCCCAAACTGTTTATTTAAAAGATTATCAAAAACCATCATTTGTCGTAGATAGTATCGATCTAGATATTCAAGTCTTTGATGAGCATACCAATGTAAATGCAAAATTAGTGATGCAGCGTCAAACAGCAGGGGATTTGGTGTTATTGGGTCGTGATTTGGAACTCAAATCAATTCGCTTAAATGGTCAAGTCTTGCCGGCAGATGCCTATGTTGTAGATGCAGAACAACTGGTGATTTCAAATGCACCTGACCAAGCTGTCATTGAAACCGAAGTCGTGATTCATCCTGAAAGCAATACTCAACTCGAAGGTTTATACCAAGCGGCAGGCGATCTATTCGTCACCCAAAACGAGCCTGAAGGCTTCCGTAAAATTACCTATTATCCTGACCGTCCTGATGTGCTATCGGTATTTACCACACGTGTCGAAGCGGATAAAAAATTCCCTGTATTACTTGCCAATGGTAATTTGATTGAAGCGGGTGAAACCGGTGAAGGTCGTCATTATACCGTTTGGCAAGATCCAACCAAAAAACCATCGTATCTATTTGCCTGTGTGATTGGTGACTTGGCTGTACTCAAAGATTCTTATGTGACGTCTGAAGGTCGTAATGTTGCTTTAGAAATCTATGCAGAAGAAAAAGACATTACAAAATGTCATATTGCGATGGAAGCTTTAAAACATTCGATGCGTTGGGACGAAGAACATTATGGTCGTCCTTATGATTTAGACAATTATATGATCGTGGCAACCAGTGCATTTAACATGGGTGCAATGGAAAACAAAGGTTTGAATATTTTCAACACCTCTTGTGTGCTTGCTGATGAAGAATATACGACTGATGCTGCGATCATGCGCGTTCAGTCTGTGATTGCACATGAATACTTCCATAACTGGACGGGTAACCGTATTACCTGTCGTGATTGGTTCCAACTTTGTTTAAAAGAAGGTTTGACAGTATTCCGTGATCAGTCATTCTCAGAAGATTTACAATCTGCTGCGGTACAACGTATCGATGACGTTGCAGTGTTAAAAGCACACCAATTCCCAGAAGATTCAGGCCCGCTTTCACATCCACCGCGTCCAGATCATTTTGTTGAAATTAATAACTTCTATACAGCAACAGTGTACGAAAAAGGTGCGGAAATTAACCGCATGATGGCAACACTCCTGGGCAAAGAAAAATTCCGTGCAGGTACTGACGAATATTTCAAACGCCACGATGGTCTAGCCGTGACTGTTGAAGATTGGGTAGCAGCACTGACAGCAGGTTCAGGTGTAGATTTATCGAGTTTCTTGATTTGGTATAACCAACCGGGTACACCAAAACTTGAAGCAAAAGGTGAGTATGATGCTGAAAATCAAACTTATACTTTAAGCTTGAAACAAAGCTTAAAAGTGCATCCAAAATATCCAAATTTAAAAGCAGTGCCTATTCCTGTAGCTTTGGCATTGTTTGATGCAGCAAGTGGCGAACAGTTACTTCTTAGCTCCGATGCATTGGTTGAAAATGGCATTAAAGATGGCGTGTATTTATTTGATACCGATACTGCAACCATTACATTTAGCGGTGTAAAAACCCAGCCTGTTGTGTCTTTACTGCGTAACTTCTCTGCACCCGTTAATCTTGAATTTAACTATTCAGATGAAGAGCTTGCTTTCCTGATGCAGTACGAGCCGAATGGTTTTAACCAATGGCAAGCCAGCCAAACCTTGTTAGAACGTATTTTGTTAAATGGCCATGATGCCGACATCTATGTTCAAGCCATTCAAAATACATTACCAGCATTGATTGAGCGTGATCCATTACTTGCTTCACGTTTATTCGATGTACCGACAGAGGGTTATTTAGGTAGCCGTATTGATACCGACTACAGTCCTGCTAAAGTGCAAGAACAGCGTGAAGCACTGTTAAGTCGTGTGGCACGTGAGTTAGGTGCTTTCTTTAAAGAGACTTATGCAACATTAGACCCAGATGCGCAGAAAGAATTTTCACAAGCCATGGGTGTTCGTGCATTGAAAAACATCATGTTGAGTATGATGGCACGTCAAGGCGATGCATCCGTATTTGAATTGGCCTATGAACAATTCAGCTCTACAGGCAATATGTCTGAACGTCTTGGTGCTTTAAAAGTATTGGTTTGGAATGATGCACCACAAGCACAGCAAGCTTTAGAAGCCTTCTATACACGCTTTAAAAATGAAGCTTTGTCGATGGACCAATGGTTTATGCTGCAAGCTGCACATCCGAAAGCAACTGCGGAAACTATCAAGGCACTAACTGCTCATCCTGACTATGACTTGAAAGTACCGAACCGTATTCGTGCGGTTACAGGCGGTTTAAATAGCAATCCTGTCAACACATGGAGCTTTGGTGTACAGCACATTGTTGAATTGGCTAAATTCCTCGATGAGAAAAATCCAATTGTCGGTTCACGGTTACTGCAAATTTTGTCCCGTTGGTACACGTTGGCAGAGCCGCAACGTAGTGAAGTCAAAGCCGAACTTGAAGCGCTTAAACCTGTCGTGAAATCGAAGAATGTGTCAGAAACCTTAAACAGCATGTTAAGTGTTTAATCGTTCAACCTCTTTGTACGATTGATTTGAGTTAAATCAGTCGTACTGAAATGAGCCTGTTGCCATGGCTATGGCAGCAGGCTTTTTTATATCCAGTCTTTTTATCCAATCTTTAGCTAGGATTGAAAATCAATCATGTTTAGATGACTGAAACTGAATGATTTTCTCTAATTATTCATTTAAATTACATAATATTTGCAATACAAATTACATAATGGCGTTACAATGATGTGGGTTTATCGTATTTCTAACTATATGCGATAAGGCATCCAAGTTTATGAATGTTTAGATATTTTTATCTATTTCATTATGCAAGATTTTTGAGGCGAGTCATGTTAGTTAAGGTTGATGAAGGTTTTTATTTAAACTCACATCATATTATTGCAATTCGGATTAATAGAGATTTGCTTGATACCTTTGTTGTTTCGGTAGAATACACACCCAACAGTGTGCAAAACACAGGTGTATTTGAAAAGAAATTCAATGCGCGCCGCGATGCAGAACAATACCTACAGACTCTGAATCAAATCATTGGTAAATCGTAAAAGCTAAAGTGCATATCGTGGATATTGTCTAGATTGAAATGGACATGACATGAATCAGACGCAGATTGACGTCTAGCAAAAGGGATGAAGTGCATCCCTTTTTTTGTGCTTATCTGAGCGAAACTGATGCGAAGAATTGAAAATTAATAATTCTATCGATACGACTCGATTTGCACGTCGGATATTTTCCTGACATGCTGTAGCCATCCAAAATGAGTTAAAACTATATGCGAATCAGTATTGTGGGTGCAGGTCGTGTTGCACATCATTTGCTCAATGTGCTTCATCCACAACATCACATTGTGCAAGTTTATGCGCGAAATCTTGATAAGGCAGAAAAACTTGCAGCAAGTGTAGGTGCCGAAGCCATTCATACCCCAAATAAGTTGAATGCTGAGACTGATCTTTTGATCATTGCGGTGAGCGACCAATCGATTGCAACCGTTATTCATCAAGTGAAAGCTTATTTGCCACAAGTTTTGATTGTGCATACGTCAGGTAGCACCAATATCACGGTACTGACCCAACAGCATTCGCGAGCAGGGGTGTTTTATCCTTTACAAACCTTTAGTTTAGATCGAGATGTGGACTGGATGTCGACACCGATCTTTGTTGAAGCCGCGGATTCTGCAGATTTGAGGACACTTAAAGATTTAGCAAACAGCATTAGCCAAAGGGTATATCAATATGATTCGGCACAGCGCTTGAGTCTGCATCTTGCTGCGGTGTTTGCCTGTAATTTTAGTAATTATTGTTATGACATGGCAAAGCAGATTGTTGATGCAAAACAAGTCGAATTTAGCTTACTTTATCCTTTGATTTTAGAGACAGCCAATAAAGCTACTCAGGCTGAACCACGTAACATGCAAACAGGCCCTGCAATGCGTGGGGATCAAAATATCATGCAGATGCATGCCAATATGCTTGAGCAAGCTGATCAAGTCGATCTGAAAGCGGTCTATGAAATGTTGAGTCAGCAGATTCTTGGGCATCATCAGAAATAAACAATCCATATAGAATAATGAATATTTATTAGCTTAGACATACATGTCAAACAGGATGTTACATGGCAAAAGATTTTAATAGCCCACAAGTGGTCGAAAGTTATGATGCACATATACGTAAATTAATTCCCGGTTATGAACTTGTCCATCAACAGATTCAGGCGGTGTTAAATTGCTATGTCGCTGAAGATGCCCATGTACTGATTATTGGATGTGGGACGGGCTATGAATTGGGCTATCTCATGGCCTTGAATCCAACATGGTCATTTACCGTTACAGAATTATCTGAAAATATGCTGAATCAAACACGGCAAAGTGTTGAAGCTGCTGGACAGTTGCATCGCGTCAAATTTGTTTTGGGCAGTCACACTACTTTTGAGCAGGCGAGTTGTTTTGATGCGGCGCTGAGTATCTTGGTGACGCATTTCATTCTGTTGTCAGAGAAAACTAACTTTTTAGCAAAAGCTTTTGAATTGCTTAAACCGCAGGGCATTTTTGTAAGTTTTGACTTGATGCAAACTCATTCGCGTTTTGAGCAGCATATACTGCCTGAGTTTTGCAAAATGCAGGGTTTATCTGCATCGCAAGCGACAAAAATGATGCAACGTTTAGAAGATGACTTTGAACTGATTAGCCAGCAGCACTATCAAAGCTTACTGAGGGAAATAGGCTTTGATCAAATCAATTGTTTCAGTCAAATCTTTAGCTATGCAGCTTACTGTGCTTTTAAAACGTCTATGGATTAAAAGAATAAAGACCAAGTTTGAGTGTATTAAATCCATCGATCATTTTGACAGATATTGTTGCTACCTTGCATGAGTGAAACTTGCATCAAAATTTTGATCAATAGTCTCATTTTTTCTTGCTCGGTATCGCGCTCATTATTTTAAGAAAGAAACTTTTCAGTCAGCGTTAAATCCATTATTGTGCATTTATAAAAATAATCAATTGGATGAAAATAATGTCTAAAATGGAATTTGATTATATCGTGATTGGTGGCGGAAGTGCGGGATGCGTACTGGCTGCACGCCTCAGTGAAGATCCACATATATCTGTGTGCTTACTAGAAGCAGGTGGGCAAGGTGATCAGTGGACGGTCAATATTCCAGCTGCATGCGTAGTGAGCTTACCGACTAAAATCAATAATTGGGCTTTTGAAACTGTGCCGCAAGCTGGCTTGAATGGTCGTAAAGGCTATCAACCGCGTGGAAAATGCCTTGGCGGTTCATCCAGTATTAATGCCATGATTTATATTCGTGGACATAAAAATGATTATGATCAATGGGCGGTACAGGGCAATACTGGCTGGTCATATGATGAGGTCTTGCCATATTTTATTCGCTCAGAAAATAACAACCGAATACACAATGAATTCCACGGAAATGACGGCCCTCTATCCGTCACAGATGTACAAAGTGACAATATTTTCCATCAACGCTATACCGAAGCGGCTCGTGCACAAGGCCATAAAGTCCTCGATGATTTTAATGGCGCAGAACAAGAAGGCTTAGGGGTTTATCAGGTAACGCATATCAATGGAGAGCGTTGTAGTGTGGCACGTGCGTATTTATTTCCACATTTAGATCGGCCAAATTTAACTGTATTGACCAAAGCCACAACACATAAAATCATTATAGAAGATAAAGTGGCCACAGGTGTTGAAGTCCAACATGCAGGGCAAATGAAACACCTAAAAGCCAGACGTGAAGTCTTGCTCAGTGCCGGTGCGATGCAATCACCGCAGATTTTAATGTTGTCTGGAGTAGGCGATCAGGCCGAACTCCAAGCTCATGGAATTGAAGTGAAACACCATTTACCGGGTGTAGGAAAGAACTTTCACGATCATCCCGATTTCATTTTTGGTTATAAAGTCAAAGAATACCAAGGCACATTTGGCGTGTCCTTACCTGGTTCAATTGATATGTTCAAGCAGATCAGTCGCTATCGTAAGGAACGACGAGGCATGATTGCTTCAAATTTTGCAGAATGCGGTGGTTTTCTAAAGTCTTCACCCGATTTAGCCATTCCAAATTTGCAATTACACTTTGTCGTGGCGTTAGTAGATGACCATGCACGTAAATTTCACGCAAGCCATGGTTTATCTTGTCATGTGTGTCTGCTCAATCCAAGAAGTCGCGGTACGATGAAATTGAGTGGTTCTAGTGTAAATGATCCATTATTGATTGATCCAAACTTTTTAGGGGATGAGCAGGATTTAGAAGATTTGGTACAAGGTTTTAAGTTGACGCAGCAGTTAATGATGTCGCCGTCTTTATCGAGTCATTATCAGCAAGATTTATTTACCTCACTGGTCAAAACCGATGATGACATACGTGCAATCTTACGTCAGCGTGTGGATACGGTTTATCACCCTGTCGGTAGTTGTAAGATGGGCGTAGATGAGATGTCTGTGGTTGACCCTGAATTGAAAGTCTACGGCATTCAAAACCTTCGTGTCGTCGATGCATCTATCATGCCTTCTGTGGTAAATGGCAATACCAATGCACCGACAGTGATGATTGCTGAAAAAGCCGTGGATATGATTCGACAAAGTCAGCTCCAAGCGCAAGTAGCTTAGTGGTTATTCATTTTATATGATTTGATACAACACAGATAAATCTTAGATCAAAAACAGCAATAAAAAACCACCGCTAACGGTGGTTTTTTGCTTTATTCCAAAGTTAGTTTACTTTTTTGAAGATGAAGTCATTAATTTTATGGCCTGCTTCAATTCCGCGACGTTCAAACTTAGTTTGCGGACGCCAGTCTGGACGAGGGTAGCTATTGCCTTTACCTGCAAGGTTTTCAAGACGTGGACGTTCTTCAAGAACTTCGATCATCCATTCAGCATACGGTTCCCAGTCAGTCGCTGAGTGGAATGTGCCGCCGATTTCTAATTTTTCTTCAACCAATGGCATACGGTCATGAGATACAAAACGACGTTTGAAATGACGTTTCTTCTGCCATGGATCTGGGAAGTATAATTGCACAGTGTTAATACTGTTGTCTGGCATTTCACGTAGCACTTGGATGGCATCAGCATCCAATACTCGAAGGTTAGTTAACCCTGCAAGACCTGCTTCATACACACATTGAGCGATACCCGGAACATGTACTTCAATGCCGACAAAGTTACGTTCTGGGTTTGCTTTTGCCATCAGTACCAAAGAGCGACCCATACCAAAACCGATCTCAACAGTTAATGGACGTTCAGGGTGTTCAAAATGCTGACGCAAATCCCCAACAGGATATTCCAAAATTAGATGACCATATTGTTCCAGCGCAGTACGTTGCGAAGTATTAAGTGGCGCAGAGCGGCGCATAAACGTCACGATTTCACGGTGTTCGTTTAGGTTATCCAGATCTACAGCGTGCTGGTCTAATTGATCGTTCGACATAACTTTGGCAAATGTAAAAAATTCGAATGCGGTATTTTAAGTCCTGAGTTGCACAAGTCAAATTTTTTACCGTGAATATATCCGCTTTTTGCTCAATCTCACCGACGGAAGCCGTGCTGAGCATTTGCCATGTACAGTGAATTACTTAGCTCAAAAGTCATGAATTAACATTAGGGTGTGTTGACATTTACAGCCGATAAATTGAGCTAAAGAGGCAACCATATAAATATACAAGCTAAAGCAACAGCGCTTTGATAGTTACGTTTTAGCTTATCGTATCTTGTGGCAATTCCT
>NZ_VPAN01000054.1:0-13355 GCF_013419225.1 Acinetobacter sp. YH12097
GCCGAGTCGTAAAGCTCAGAAAGTTGTTATTGAACAAAGAAATTTAAATCCTGTGCTTGACTCTTGTAGTTAAAAACAGGACATTTTAAATGGTTTATCGCATAGACATTTTAATTGGTGAATAACATCAAATCCGCCCTAACTATGGTCGAATCTCTTTCAACTCACGTTGAATAAAATGCTGAATCATATCGCGGTATAAACGTTCCACAATATCTGCATTTACACCGTGCTCTGTGGCTTGTAGACGAATTTTACTAATCACCGCTTCGACACGTTCTGGTGATTGAACATCCTGTACTGAACGCTTAAAACGCACCGCTTGATCGACATAAAACTGACGTGCAGCAATGAGCTCAATAATTCCCTGATCAATCACATCAATCTGTGCGCGGGCTTGCTCTAATGACTCAACTTTTTCTTTCTTCATCTTCTCTGGCTTCACTTTCAGCGGTGTTTTCACTTTTATACTTCTCTTCTAACACATTACTGAAAATACTTTCAATCATCCAAACGCGATATAAACTATTAAATACATAGCTTTGACCTGCAATACGTAATTCTAAAACAGGAAAATCGGGCTGTGACTTCATCTCACAGTGCATATCATTTTCTTTTAATTTTTCAGCAATATCCTCAGTGATCAGTTCAGAAATCTCTAACTCATACTGTAAAGCCTGAAAATGTGCTTTGAAGGATAAATCACGCCCTTTGGTCCATACAGCCTCCAAAATGCGATACATCGCATCAATACGCTGCTCTTCGGGCGCACTGTAGTAAAGCTGTGACATAGCTAATGTCGCAGCTTCTGTAGGCCGGCAAAATGGCGTGAACTTAACTTCGGTCCGTTTAGACAGACGTGTTGCCAAACTCCAGTCAAACAAATCACGACCGTGATACGACAATGGATACACATTCAACTGAATATTATAATAGTCCGCCAATTCCTCACGAATATAAGCCAACAGTAACCATGAAATCGGATCTTCCATCGCGATGTAGAGATCAAGCTCAGGATCGAGTCCCTGAATTTCATTCAACTCTTCTGCATCACTGATCAGGTGCTCACGCCATTCAATATGATTGATCATAAAGATCGGGTTATCTGTCAGGAGTTTTTGTTGTTTTAAACGGCGCGTTAAACGCAGTAAATCATCTACAGCATGGTACTTACGTTCACCAAACTCAAAATAGCCCGATAAAATCGGGGTATCGGTAAAGATACGTTCAGGAAAATCTTGAGCTTTATGATGACGGCTGGCCATCGCATACAGTGTTCTCAGCTTGCCATACTGCTTTTGCCACAGCATGTGGAACACATCTTCAAGTAAATAAAGAAAATCTTGGCCGCGTAATGGCGTATTTTTTAGAATAATTTCGGCTTGTTCTAAAGCTTCGGCGGTCGGTTGTTCAGGTGTTTCATGAAAACTAAAACGATGCTGCCGCGCTAAAATTTGGGCATCATTCAGACAATATTGTTGCCATTCTATCGATGACATTTGATTAGGAGGTTCAGCACTCTGACGACAAATAATCACTTTCAGTGGTTTAATTTCATCACTGAGAATTTCTTCTAATTGAGGCAGTTGCTGCGCAGCCAAATAGCTATAAACATCATCCAGTCGAAGATAAACACTCAGACCTTGTTCCGTGGGTAACACCGCTTGTCGGGTCGGTTTCTGATAAAACCAACTCGATCGGATTGGATCGAACCAACGGCGTAACAGTGACATGCGTTTTTTGCCTCAAAATGATGAATTGTACCGAACCTGCCAGCACATGCTTAAAATTCAACTTCTATTATGAAGCTGTTTTAAATGAGATATAAGCCTTGTGCAAAACTTATATCAAGTCAGGGCTGAATGTTCAATGTTTAACAATGGATTAGACGTCTAGATTTAGGTCAGTCACCGCACCTTTTTCCGCGCCAGAGGTCAGCTTGGCAAATTTTGCCAAAGCGCCGTGGGTATAGTTTGGTTTCGGTTTGACCCAGGCCGCACGACGTGCAGCAATTTCATCCTCAGCCACATGCCAAGTCATTTCACGGGTTTCAGCGTTAATTGAAATTTTATCGCCGTTTTTGACCAAGCCGATTGGGCCGCCTTCATAGGCTTCTGGTGTCACATGCCCAATCACAAAACCATGACTACCGCCAGAGAAACGCCCATCGGTCAATAACGCAACGGATTGGCCTAGACCTTTACCAATAATTGCAGAAGTCGGTTTCAGCATTTCCGGCATACCCGGCCCGCCTTTCGGCCCAACACCGCGAATTACGACCACTTCACCTTCTTGTACTTCGCCATCTAAAATACCGCGCATGGCACCCTGCTCACCCTCAAATACCCGCGCAGGCCCTTCAAAATACAGCCCTTCTTTACCGGTAATTTTAGCCACGGCACCTGTCGGTGACAGGTTGCCTTTTAGCACCACCAAGTGTGAATCCTTTTTGATCGGTGCATCAAATGGCAGAATAATTTGCTGACCTTCAGGATAATCCTCTACCTCGGCTAAGTTTTCCGCCAAAGTTTTGCCCGTAACCGTCAGGCAAGAACCATCGAGCATTCCTGCATCCAACATGCGTTTCATGAGCGGTTGAATACCACCAATAGCAATCAGTTCCGACATTAAATATTGACCCGATGGGCGCACATCGGCCACCACAGGAATATCTTTGCCAATACGCACAAAATCATCCAAAGAGAGTTCCACACCTGCGGTATGCGCCATGGCAATCAAATGCAGCACACCATTGGTTGACCCACCTAAGGCAATTAGCACTTTAATCGAGTTTTCAAAAGCAGCTTTGGTCATAATGTCGCGCGGCTTAATATCGAGACGCAGCAGGTTCATTACGGCTTCACCTGCACGCTGGCAGTCGGCAATTTTATCTGCTGAAACTGCTTCCTGTGCTGAAGATCCCGGCAGACTCATGCCCAGTGCTTCAATCGCTGAGGCCATTGAATTGGCCGTATACATGCCGCCGCACGAACCCGGCCCCGGCAGCGCGACTTCTTCAATCTGCTTCACCTGAATTTCATTGATTTCGCCTTTGGCGTGCTGACCAACTGCTTCAAATACCGAGATCATGTCGGTATGCCCTACTCCAGGTTTAATGGTGCCGCCATAAATAAATAGGCCCGGACGGTTTAAGCGCGCCAAACCCATAATGCAGCCCGGCATGTTCTTGTCGCAGCCGCCTATGGCAATTACGCCATCATAGGCCTGACAGCCCACCACAGCTTCAATGGAATCGGCAATGATTTCCCGCGACAGCAAGGAATACTTCATACCTTCTGTACCGTTGGAAATGCCGTCAGAAATGGTGATGGTATTAAAAATAATGCCTTTACCGCCTGCAGCATTGACCCCGTTCTCAGCATCACGCGCCAAGCCATCAATATGCATATTACACGGCGTGACGTTGGCCCAAGTTGAGGCAATGCCTATAAATGGGCGCTTAAAATCTGCATCTTGAAAGCCCGTGGCACGCATCATGGAACGTGCAGGCGCATTTTCGATACCTTCATAAACAGGCGCAGAATGTTCGCGAATATTATTTTTACTCATTGTTCTTCCTTGGCGATGGCTGATTTTGGCTTCAGCCTTGGCGGATTCTTTTAAATTTATTGTATAGAAAGCGCTCAGCATGTAAAAGAAATTAGATCTCAAAAAAAGTTTTTAGTGTATTCAACACTTTTCAATCACATGGCAAAGCTATATAAGGCGTATGAGAAGATTTGAATAAAGGGAGGATTTTCACTTGAATCCTCTCCCTAGCCCTCTCCTTTAAAAAGTAAGGGAATGCCTACAAAAAGCCATATATTTTACAGCTACTATCCAAGGCTATGATCTTTGGTTCTATTTTCAATCAGATCAAGAGTTTTAAAATAAATAATAATTGCTCATTATTTCATTAAAAAGCTGGTTATAACGGAGTCTTATCTCTATCAAAGCAAATTTTCGGAGCTCGTATGTTACTTTTGTTTTGGCAAAAGTAACCAAAACCATTTGTCATCCGCAAAACTCGGCAACTGATTGCAACTAAAAAAATGATCGCAGAAACATTCACTTTTAAATTACCGTTTGCCTCAAACAGTTGCGGATGACGTTTCCTCGTATCCATTGCAAGTTATGTAGATGCAAATTTAAAAAGCACCCCATTTGGAGTGCTTTTTATTTAAAAATCTAAAGCTTAGATTTCACGTACTGCGCCTTTCGCTGCACTTGTGGTATGCATTGCATACGCTTTCAATGCTTTCGAAATTTTACGCGGACGCTCTTCAACTGGATGCCAGCCTTTTGCTTCTTGCGCTGCACGGCGAGCTGCCATAGTCGCTTCATCAACAGCTAAGTTGATGGTACGGTTTGGAATATCGATTTCGATTAAATCGCCATCTTCCACCAAACCAATTGCACCGCCTTCTGCTGCTTCTGGAGACACGTGACCGATCGAAAGACCTGATGAACCGCCAGAGAAACGACCATCCGTTAATAGTGCACATTCTTTGCCTAAACCTTTCGATTTCAGGTAGCTGGTTGGGTAAAGCATTTCTTGCATGCCCGGACCGCCGCGTGGGCCTTCGTAGCGAATCACCACCACATCGCCTGCTTTGATTTCATTGCCCAAAATCGATTCTACTGCAGAATCTTGGCTTTCAAATACACGTGCAGTACCATTAAATTTCAGGATGGAATCATCCACACCTGCCGTTTTTACAATACAGCCATCTAGCGCGATGTTTCCGTAAAGCACCGCCAAACCACCATCTTTAGAGAAGGCATGTTCAGCATTACGGATCACGCCATTTTCACGGTCACCATCAAGACGTTGGTAATAACGATCTTGAGAGAATGCAGTTTGCGTTGGTACACCGCCCGGTGCTGAACGGAAGAACTGATATACGTCTTCATTTTCAGTACGGATGATGTCCCATTTATCCAAAGCATCTTTTAGTGAAGCTTCATGAACGGTACCAACCGAAGTATCGAGCAAGCCTGCACGGTCTAATTCACCCAGAATCGACATGATGCCGCCTGCACGGTGTACATCTTCCATATGTACGTCATTTTTCGCAGGTGCAACTTTACAGAGTACGGGCACTTTGCGAGACAAACGGTCAATGTCGTCCATCGTGAAATCAACGCCAGCTTCATTTGCAGCTGCTAATAAATGCAGAACGGTGTTGGTTGACCCACCCATTGCGATGTCCAAAGTCATAGCATTTTCATATGATGCTTTGGTCACCATTTCACGTGGCAATACACTGTAATCATCTTGTTCGTAGTGACGCTTGGTAATTTCTACGATCAATTGACCGGCTTTTTCAAATAATTTTTTACGGTTTGCATGTGTTGCAAGCGTAGAACCATTACCCGGTAAAGACAGACCCAATGCTTCTGTTAAGCAATTCATTGAGTTTGCAGTGAACATACCTGAGCATGAACCACAAGTTGGGCATGCAGAGCGTTCGTATTCAGCAACTTCTTCATCAGTATAGTTGTCATCTGCAGCCACAATCATGGCATCAATCAAGTCGATCGCTTTGTCATTGCCGCGGATTTTGACTTTACCCGCTTCCATTGGGCCGCCAGAAACAAATACCACTGGAATGTTCAAGCGCATTGCCGCCATCAACATCCCTGGGGTGATTTTGTCACAGTTTGAAATACAGACCATTGCGTCAGCACAGTGCGCGCTCACCATGTATTCTACTGAGTCTGCAATCAAGTCACGTGAAGGCAATGAATACAGCATGCCGTCATGGCCCATCGCAATACCGTCATCGACTGCGATGGTGTTAAATTCTTTAGCAACACCGCCTGCTTGCTCAATTTGACGCGCCACAAGTTGACCAAGGTCTTTAAGATGAACGTGACCCGGTACAAATTGGGTAAATGAGTTCACGACAGCAATAATTGGTTTACCGAAGTCTTCATCTTTCATACCAGTTGCACGCCATAAGCCGCGCGCACCCGCCATATTTCTTCCGTGTGTCGATGTTTTTGAACGATAGTCAGGCATTTTATATTTCCAACAAAGTTTGAGCTTGAAATGAACCCTGCAGATTCACTCTGGCTAAATCATACTGACAATGATGTAAAATCAGTCGAATTTTAAACCTATCATACACCAAGCCATTGTTTTTAAAGATGGCTTTTTAAGCTGAGATTTGGGCAGATGGGTCTATAAATAAAACCGAGTGATTTGACGACAAAAATCTTTTAACTGAAATCTACTATACCGCCATCAAAGGCTGCACAATACAAAACTTTCATGAATAATTTTTAAATTTTATATAAATATAATTTATTTAAAAATTGCAAAATTTCTATTTTGAGTTATGAAATCATTGATCTTGAACAGCTCCAAAGTTTCAAAAATCAATTTCTAATGTTCTAAATTACGCTTTAATCCTTTGCTATAATCCACATATTCAACACAGATTCGGTTCATTCATTTTGAAAATCATCTTTGCCGGTACACCAGAATTTGCCGCAACAGCATTAGCTGCATTGCTCAAAACACAACATGAAATTGTTGCGGTATACACTCAACCTGACCGCAAAGCAGGTCGTGGACAAAAATTAACAGCATCCGCTGTTAAAGTCTTAGCACTTGAACATGATATTCCTGTTTACCAACCGCTTCATTTCAAATCATCGACTGAAGAAGGTTTAGCCGCACAGGCGGAATTAAAAGCCTTAAATGCCGATGTTATGGTGGTTGCAGCCTATGGTTTGATCTTGCCGCAAGTGGTGTTAGATACCCCGAAATATGGCTGTCTGAATATTCATGGTTCATTGCTGCCACGTTGGCGTGGTGCAGCACCGATTCAACGTGCCATCGCTACAGGTGATACTGAAACGGGTGTCACCATTATGAAAATGGCAGCCGGACTAGATACTGGCGACATGATGTATAAAACCATCTGCCCGATTGAAGCTACGGATACCTCCGCAACTTTGCATGACAAACTTGCAGAGCAAGGTGCAACTGCTATTGCTGCCGTTTTAGATACTGAACAAACATTGCAGCAATATCTGGACAGCCGTGAAGTCCAAGACGAAGCGTTAACGGTTTATGCACATAAGCTTTCAAAAGCAGAAGCAAAAATTGATTGGTCCATCGATGCCGTACAAATCGATCGCAACATCCGTGCCTTTAATCCGTGGCCGGTAGCATTTATTCAGTTAGATGAACAAAACAATTTACGCGTTTGGCATTCTGAACTTTCTGCTGCATCTGCACCGAATGCTCAAGCAGGTGAAATCATCGCCATCGATAAAAAAGGCATACACGTTGCCTGTGCCAATGGCAGCGTGATTATTTTGACTTCTTTGCAATGGCCGGGTGCTAAACCACTCAACCCTGTACAAATTTTACAAACCCAAAAATTGACTATTGGACAAATTTTATAATGAAGCAATCTCCCAACGCCTCGACCCGAGACCTTAATTTACGTGCTCAGGTAGTGAAGACGTTATTGGCTGTCCAAAATGGTCAATCGCTGCAATCGGTACTCGCGCAGCAAATGAATATTGTGTCTGATAAAGACCGTGCTTTATTCCACGAATTGGTGCTCGGTTGTTTACGTCAATGGTATGCATTGAAACAACTGACTTTACCATTACTGTCTAAACCGGTAGATAACCAAGTGGTTGAAACCTGTTTATACCTTGGTTTGTACCAATTGTTGTGTACCCGTGTCGCAGCTCATGCCGCAATCTCTGAAACGGTAGAGGCTGCAAAACAATTGGGTATGGGCAGTCTAAGTGGCTTAATCAACGCAATTTTGCGCCGCGCAACACGTGAAACAGAACAGTTCTACGACGTACTTGAACAAGCCACCAATTTACCAAGTTGGTTAACCAAACGTTTGAAAAAAGACTGGGGTGAACAATTTGATGAACTTAGCTATGAGCTTAAACAAATTGCGCCACTGACGTTACGTGTCAATACACGCCAAGTGAGCCGTGACGAATACCTCGATATTTTGGAAGATGAAGGCATCGATGCACATCGTTGTGAACTGTCTGATGTCGGCATTGTGATGGACGAAAGCCTACACATTCCAAGCCTGCCGGGCTTTGAAGCAGGTGGTTTCTCGGTACAAGATGAACATGCTCAGCTGTGTGCAACACTCTTGCCAAATCTCGATGGTAAATTTGTGATTGATGCTTGTGCTGCGCCCGGTGGAAAAACCGCACACATTTTAGAGACCTTCCAACCGAAGAAACTCATCGCATTGGATCAAGATGAAAAGCGTCTGAAACGTGTGGTTGAAAACCTTGATCGTTTGGATCTCGATGGTAAACATGTCGAAATCCAAACTGCCGATGCCATCACTTACACTGTTCCTGAGCTTGCTGATTGTATCGTGCTCGATGCGCCATGTACTGCTGTCGGTGTAATGCGTCGTCATCCTGACATTCGTTTACTACGTCAATCGGGCGACATTGCGAAAACAGTAGTATTACAAAAGCAAATTTTGGAAAACATGTGGAAGCAACTTAAAGTTGGCGGTACGCTGCTTTACATCACTTGCTCGATTTTAAAAGCTGAAAATGAACAGCAAATGGTTGAGTTCTTTGCCAATCATGCCGATGCCCAAGAAATTAAAATTGAAGCAGATTGGGGAGTTGAACAAATCCATGGTCGTCAACTTTTCCCGAAAGTGGGTTATGGCGATGGCTTCTATTATTGCCGTATAGTAAAAACGGCCTAAATCAATAAACACCTTTTTAGATGTAAACAATCATAAAAAATGCCCGATGATTTCATCGGGCATTTTTTTCGTCATTCTAAATTTAATCTTCAGCTTCGTCAGGATTTTTCACCAAATGAATCGTCGCTAAAAGTAAACCACCCCATAGCAAAACAATTGATAAAATCATCATGATCATTGCAGATGTATTCATATTAATTCTCCTCTGGACCTTTGTCTTTACACAAGCTTAATAGAACAGAACCCAATACAAAGAAGGCCAATACCGAACCACCCACCAACCAAAGTGTCGTTGCAGGATAACCGCCATAACCTTCAGTTGCGACAGCCTTAATCGTCAATACAAGTGCAACCAATAATGAAATTGGGGTGATCACGGTCAATAAGAAATTCCAACCTTGACCCAACTTGATACTTGAGTATTGATTTGCATGCTCTTGTAATTGTTTCATCAATGGACGATGGAACCACGACACCAAAATAATAGAGAGTAAACCACCACCCACGATCCCAATGTTATTGGCAAAGTAGTCAATGATATCAACAAAAGTAATGGCACTTTGTGTAGAGAATAAAAGTGTAGATACGATTGCTGAACCGCCCGCAACAATCGTTACAGCTTTATTTTTTGACCAACCCAATTTGTCTTGAAACGCTGCAATTGGCACTTGCAAGATACTCACCATAGAGGTAATCCCTGCAACCACCAACGAAGCAAAGAACAAGAAGCCAAACAAATCACCGCCTGCCCCCATACTCGAAATGATTTTCGGGAAGGCAATAAAGGCTAAACCAATACCACCAGATACTACTTCTTTTACAGGTACACCTGAACTTTGTGCCATGAAACCAAGTGCTGCAAAGACGCCAATACCCGCTAAGATTTCAAATGATGAGTTGGCTAATGCAACGACTACACCTGAACCGGTTAAGTTGGTTTTTGCTTTTAAGTAAGACGCATAGGTCAACATGATCCCGAAACCAATCGATAACGAGAAGAAGATATGACCAAAGGCTGCTAACCATACTTTATAGTCGGTCATCGCTTCCCAGTTTGGCGTAAAGAATGCATTTAAGCCTTCTGCCGCACCCGGTAGACGCAATGCTTGAATGACTAAAATGCTAAATAACACGATCAATAACGGCATAAAAATTTTATTGGCAAGTTCTACACCACGACGTACACCGCCATAGAGAATGAACATCACCACAGCCCAAACAATGACTAAACCAACAAATAAAGTCGGAACAAAACCAAATGTTAAGCCATCACCATTTTGTAGATAGGTTTTAAAGAAAAAGCTTTCCGTATCTGAGCCCCATTGTTGTCCAATGGCGTAATACATGTAACTACCGGCCCATGACAATACGCTGGCATAGTAGATCCCGATGATGAGTGTCACCATCACTTGCCACCAGCCTAATGCCTCACTGTTCATAAGTTTTTTATATGCAGTTGGCGGTGCTTTTCGGAATTTATGCCCCACTGCATAATCTAAGAACAATAAAGGCAAACCCGCTGCAAAAATTGCAATCAAATACGGTACTAAAAATGCACCACCACCGTTTTCATAAGCAACATAAGGGAAACGCCAAATATTACCCAAACCAACGGCTGATCCAATCGCCGCTAAAATAAAGCCTGATCGTGCCGACCAGTTTTCACGATTATCTGACATAGAACACCTAAACCTCAGGCATCTTTAACTGCTGCTTGTTATGGTTATATCGCGAGCAAAAAAAGAACCATAAAAATAAAATTCTGGGTGTTTGATCTGGTGAGATACCTTGTGAGCGTCTATACCAAATTGCAAACAGAAAAATCACATGCGCATTTTGGTTAAAAACACCACAAATAACTTTCCCTTTGTATGAATTAACAATACTCACTTTTTTTAAGTTTTTCTGTAATTTCTACGGCAAATATTCCATTTTTATAATATGTTTAAGTTTAAATGTTCATTTAATCAGCTTATTTTTCATACAATTTAAGTTATCAATAATATAACTTTTAAGAATGTTTTATTTCCAATTAAATTTTTAAAGTTATTTCACTCGATAATGTCCGGTAATTTGATAGGCATGCAAAAGATCTTCTTCCTGTGTGCCCTCTCCTATATTATGGATGATCAGCGGAACCCCGCTACCTTTCATTTTACGATCTGAAACCACACCGATATGCACTAAACCACGCCCTAAGTCCCAAGTGACAATATCACCTGCCAAATATTGCTTATCTTTGACTACATAGCCCTGACGTTGCATCCATGTTTGAATATTGGGAACACGCCGATGATCAATATTTTTATCAGTACTTTTTAAGCCCCATTTTTGTGGATACTGCTTAAAATTGGCTTTCATATCTTCATGAATGGCTTTTTGTAAATCAATCCCTTGCTGTCGTAATGCACGAATTACCACATCGGTACAAACACCCTTGATTAAAGGGACATCTCCCATTGGATAACGCAGTGCAGTATACGCAGGATCATAATATAAGGTTTTCCCAATTTGACTGCGTGCATCCGTCACCATTTGAGTGGCGTTAAAGGCAAAGACAGCCATATTCACGGTCATCAAACTGACCAATAATAAAATTCGTTTCATTTTTCTTATTCACTTTAGATTTTTTGAAATGATTCAAAAACTGGGCTTCGATCAGTTCCATACTGAACCAAGCCCATGTTTAAACGGCTACAGTTTTATCGCCAATACGCGTTCTTCTTGCATATCTCGAATGGCAGACTGAATCCCTTCTCGGCCTAAGCCAGAATCTTTTACACCACCATATGGCATGTTATCGACACGGAAAGATGGAATGTCATTAATAATCACTCCACCGACATCTAAGTGATTCCACGCATACAACATTTTATTCAAATTTTGCGTATAGACGCCCGCTTGTAAACCAAAACGGCTGCTATTAATTTTGGCGATGCCTTTTTCAAAATTTTTGTATTTTTCTAGAATCGCTACAGGGCCAAAGATTTCATCTTTATACACTTCCAGTGATTCATCGACACTTTCCAATAAAATTGGATCGAGCAAAGCCCCCCGATGTTCACCACGAACCAATGCTTTGGCACCTTTTTTTACTGCTTTATCGACCCATTTATGCACGCGTGTTGCTTCAGCTTCCTTAATCATTGGACCGACCATGGTGCTTTCCAAGTGAGGATCAGCCGCTTTAAGCTGCTTCATTCTCGCCACGAGTTTTTTCTTCACATCGGCATAGATATCAGCATGCACCAAGATGCGTTGTACGCTGATACACACCTGCCCTGCATGGTTATACGCCCCACCGACTAAGCGTTCAATAAATGCCGCTGAAATTTCAGTATCAGGCTCAACCAATACCGCAGCGTTGCCACCGAGCTCCAAAGTCACTTTTTTACGTCCCGCACGCGCTTTCATATCCCAACCAACCACATCGGAACCGGTAAAGCTGAGCAGTTTAAATCGGTCGTCAGTGACCAAGACATCTGCATGTTCACGTGGACAAGGTAAAACCGAAAAGGCACCTTTTGGTAAATCCGTTTCTGCTAAAACTTCCGCAATTTTTAAAGCTGAAATAGGCGTCAAACTTGCAGGTTTCAACACAAATGGACAACCTGCAGCAATGGCGGGTGCAATTTTATGCGCAGTAAGATTGATCGGAAAATTAAACGGGCTAATCAACGATACAGGGCCTATCGGCACATGTTTGACCATGCCTTGATAGCCAGATGCCGCTGCAGTAACGGCCAATGGGATCATGCGACCATCATCCATCTGTGTGACAGCATCGGCAGCAATTTGAAAGGTATTAATTAAGCGTTCAACTTCAGCAGCTGCGGCTTTGCGCGGCTTTCCACCTTCTGCAATTAAAATTTCAGTCAATTCTGCACGCATTTCATTAAAACGTTTAACACAGTGCAATAAGATTTTTTGTTTTTGAAAAGGTTCCAATGCCGCCATTGCAGCGCTAGATTTAACCGCCGAATCAATAGCTTTTTCAATGGTTGCAGCATCTGCGAGTGCAACGCGTGCATATACGTCTTGGGTATATTTATGATTCACTTCTAACCACTGCTCTGTGGTCGCTGCTTTACCTGCAACATAGAGCGGATAATCTTTTATATCTTGTACGGCTTTGGACATGACGATATTTCCATGATCTTGAGACATTATTTATAAATGTGAATAAATCTATGCCCTCTATCATGCGCTGACTGAGCACAGAGTTCACTATATTTAAGTAACAAAATGAACCACAAGCCTTAAACTTGGTTGCCTAAATGCCCTTAATATCATCCCCTATTTTCAGATCTCTGCTTGCACTGAAAACACGATGATCGAGTCTCTATATAACAATGACATTAAATTAGAAAGCTGTTTAAAATATTTAATTACATTATTTATCAAATCATTAATAAATTTTTCAAAGTTAAATTAATCAAAAAAAATATGAGTACAACATAAAAAAAGCCCATCAAATGACGGGCTTTTTAAATCTATGTTTTGTCCCGTCCTGAAATAAGTTTACACCTTAAGAGACTTATTTTATGGAACATGCACAAGAACAACGAGTTAAACGCACACAACGTGATTATAGCTTCGCCTTTAAAATGATGGTTGTACATGAAG
>NZ_VPAN01000055.1:0-11756 GCF_013419225.1 Acinetobacter sp. YH12097
TATAAAGAGTTCCTGTACCGCCATACTGTCAGCGCAGTGCGGTATCGAAAGGTGCAATCTCTAAGATTGCATGGGTCGCAAAGATTCCCCCACCATAGCTCTTAGCTTGGTGGTGGGAGTATGTCAAGACGATCTTATTGGGATGAAATTAAGGGAAAATTATGGGCAATCACTTTTGGTCGCCTAGTTATTGCATTGTATCTTGTGGTGGTGCAAGTTTAGAAGTTGTTAAAAAGTATATCGAAAACCAAAGAATACCAACTTCTAAAAAAAATGCAAAAAAATCCATGTCATTAAAAAAGAGCTAACCCGCCCTTAAAAGAGCGAGAATGCGCTCTTTATGCATGTTCAACATTGAATGATCAGGCGTTTTTAGTGTTTTTTAGAAGACAGTGGGGGAACTGGTCTAAAACAATAGCTTGGGCAGCATTAATATGCTGATGTCGTTATGAGTTGTTACCAGAGAAAATGGCTTGAACAAAACGAGAAAAACTTTGGTTTTGTGATGCAAAGAAACTTTGAGTCGGTGCAGCTTTAATAGATGTAAATACTTTTAAATTATCGTCTGTACGGCCTTTACCTTCAGATTTTTGCTGATTAATCGCTTTTTCGATCAATGAGGTACGTTCAGCAGGCATCGTAAGTTTGTTATTCGATGCGGTGCTGGTTGCAGCACACAAAGCAGTCTGTGCAGTAACGCTTAAACTTAAGCCTAGGCATAGTGCGTATGAAAATTTCATGTCCAAATCTCCCCCTAGTTTTGGTGATGGAACTTTTTATTTGCAAAATAGTTTTAATATTTAGACTACGATTTAACCATCTTTCGTAATTAAAAAGTAGAACTACGTCACAATTTTTACAAAAAAACTAAAAAAGTCTGTACTAGGATTACCTAAATAGACTGTTTTCTCCAGATTTTCGGATGTTTTAGCAAACAACTATGAAGATAGCATGGAGATCGCTTCTGATTGTTGCTGTATTAGCAGAATTAAAGCTTTAAATACGTTATTTTTAGATATCTTTAAAACAGAAATAGATTTGAATTTATATTATAGATAGCTGATTGTTAAAGTTATTTTTGATTTATATAGTGCTCTCAAGATCAATTTGAGTTTGAGCAGATGAAAAAAATAATAGCATCGGGCATTTTCGCTTTGTTGGGTGGGGTGGCGGTACAGGTGTATGCCGCAAAAGATTTCTTAAATGTTTCTTATGACCCAACACGTGAGTTTTATCAGGAATATAACCAAGAATTTGGACAATATTGGAAAAAACGTACAGGACAAGAGATTAACTTTAAACAATCACATGGTGGTTCTGGCAAACAAGCTCGTGCAGTGGCAACAGGTTTACAAGCAGACGTTGTCACTTTGGCATTGGCCAATGATATTGATGAAATTGTGGCGACAGGACAAATCAATAAGAACTGGCAAAAGCAATTTCCACATAATTCTGCACCGTATACCTCAACCATCGTATTTTTGGTGCGCAAAGGTAACCCGAAAAAAATTAAAGATTGGAATGACCTGACCAAACCGGGCGTTGAAATTATTACACCAAATCCAAAAACAGGCGGCGCACCGCGTTGGATCTATTTATCAGCATGGGGATATGCTTTAAAACAGCCGGGTGGCAATGACGCCAAAGCCAAAGAATTGGTGAAAAAACTCTATAGCAATGTCAAAGTATTGGATTCTGGCGCACGTGGTTCACTCACGACCTTTGCTGAGCGTGGCATTGGAGATGTCTTACTGTCTTGGGAAAATGAGGCACTGTTAGCGACTCAGGGCCTAGGCAAAGATAAATATGACATTATTTATCCGTCTATTTCGATTTTAGCCGAACCTTCAGTGGCAGTAGTGGATAAAACCGTCGATAAAAATGGTAATCGAAATTTGGCGAAGGGTTATTTGAATTATCTATATTCACCTAAAGGCCAAGAGCTGGCAGGTAAATATTTCTTCCGCCCTCGCGATGCAAAAGCCACAGCAAAATACGCTGCTCAATTTCCGAAAGTTCAAACCTTTACCATTGATAAAGTGTTTGGCGGTTGGGCTAAAGCGCAAAAAACACATTTTGTGAATGGTGCGATTTTTGATCAAATCTATAGTGAAAAGAATAAAGAGTAAGTCTGTAAATAAAGTTGAGTGGTGTAAAACGGATAATTTAGATTATCCGTTTTTTGCATATGTAATGCATAAAAATCTATATATAGGGAATAAGTAGATTGTTTTTGTGTATTTTAATATGAAAAACAAACAATTAAATTCGTAGCCTTAGCTGTATTCAACAAAGCGTCTAAACACGCTGCAATTGCGATTTATGACTTTATTTCATATATTTAGCAGTATTGAATATAACTTTATGCTGGCTGTTATGAAAACTCAATTTAAGGCGTGGCTCAGTGCCGCGTTGCTTGCCACTGGTGTTGCATTTTCAGCGTCTGCTCAGGCCGCTGATCGTGAATTTTTAAATGTTTCTTATGATGCAACGCGTGAATTTTATGACGAATTTAATAAGTCATTTGGTGCATATTGGAAAGAGCGTACCGGTAAAACGGTCGCATTTAAACAATCACATGGTGGTTCAGGCAAACAAGCCCGTTCTGTGGTTGACGGTTTAAAAGGTGATGTCGTGACTTTAGCCTTGGCCAATGACATCGAAGAAATTGTGAAGTCTGGTCAGATTCAGCCGGGTTGGCAAAAAGAGTTTCCACATAACTCAGCGCCATATACGTCAACGATTGTATTCATGGTGCGTAAGGGCAACCCGAAACATATTAAAGATTGGTCTGATTTAACCAAACCGGGTGTACAAATTATTACGCCGAACCCGAAAACTGGCGGTCTCCCACGTTGGGTTTACTTGTCAGCTTGGGGTTATGCTTTGAAACAGCCGGGTGGTAATGAAGCGAAAGCCAAAGATTTCGTGGGTAAGATGTACCATAACGTAAAAGTAATGGACTCTGCGGCACGTGCATCGATGACTACATTTGCAGAACGTGGTATTGGTGATGTGTTATTGACTTGGGAAAACGAAGCTTTAGTTACGCAAAAAACTTTGGGTAAAAACAAATTTGATATCGTGTATCCATCGATGTCGATTTTGACTGAGCCTTCAGTGGCAATCGTAGACAAAACTGTCGATAAAAATGGTAATAAATGGTTAGCTCAAGGCTATATCAATTATCTTTATTCTCCATTAGGTCAAGAGATGGCAGCTCGTCATTTTTACCGCCCACGTAATGCAGCAGTTTTAGCAAAATATAAATCACAGTTCCCGCCATTAAAAACCTTTACCATTGATGAAGTGTTTGGTGGTTGGGCAAAAGCTCAACAAACACATTTTGTGAATGGTGCGATCTTCGATCAGATCTACAATAACAAGCGCTAATACATCGAAATCTAGGATTTGAGATGTTCAAAGACCTCCTTCGGGAGGTTTTTTAATGGATGGCAAAAAATAAAAACGGTTTTCTCTATGGAAAGTAATATTTCTGTACAAAAAGACGTTTGGAGCTTTGCTAAAACAAGGTAATAATGTGCAGTTACATTTTTAGCTGTGTTGAACGAACCCTTATGTCGCATATTTCTGTATTACTTCATGAAACTGTTGATGCTTTACTGGCAGATCGCAATACAGGAATTTTCGTAGATGGCACATTTGGGCGTGGCGGTCATACGCGTTTATTACTGTCTAAATTAGATGAAAATGCACGTGTTTATGCCTTTGATAAAGACCCGCAAGCATTGGCTGTTGCCGCAGAATTAGAACAAGAAGATGCGCGTTTTAAAATTATTCACGCCAGTTTTGCAGACTTAAAAGAAGAACTGCGTAGTCGAGGTATCGATTTGGTCGACGGTATTATGGCGGATTTAGGGGTATCATCTCCACAGTTAGACCAAGCAGAGCGTGGCTTTAGTTTTATGAAAGATGGCCCACTTGATATGCGTATGGACAACTCACAAGGCCCAACAGCCGCAGAGTGGTTGGTTGATATTGAAGAAGAAGATTTGGCCAATATTATTTTTAAATATGGTGAAGAACGTTATAGCCGCCGTATTGCCAAAGCGATTAAAGCGGCAGGGTATATTGAAACCACAGCTCAATTGGCCGAAATTGTGAAAGTTGCCCACCCAAAATGGGAAAAAAATAAACATGCAGCGACACGAACTTTCCAAGCAATTCGTATTGCTATTAACAAAGAACTCGACGATATTGATATCTTCTTACCTCAAGCGGTGGATATGCTGAAACCTGAAGGCACTCTTGCAGTAATCAGTTTCCACTCTTTAGAGGATCGTTTAATTAAACAATTTATTCAAAAAGAATCTACACTTGCAGAAGACACAGGTTGGGGTTTACCACAAAAACGCGAAGATACCCGCCGCTTAAAAAAAGTGTCACGAATTAAAGCAAGTGAAGAAGAAGTTAAAGCCAATCCGCGATCTCGTAGTGCTTGGCTTCGTGTGGCAGAGCGTTTAGCTTAAAAGGCAAAGAATGAAAACCGAAGCAATCGAAAAAAACTCTGATCAATCGCAGTCGAAGAAAATCATTACATATGGCATTTTATTGCTCTTGGTTTTTGTGAGTGCGATTATGGTGGTCTTTCAAGTCTTTGAATATCGCCAAGATTATCGTCAATTGAGTACCTATATGCGTGAAAGGGATGACCTCAACGCAGAATGGGGACGTTTGCTGATCGAACAACAAACTTTCGGTGCAACAGCCCAAATTGGGACACGTGCAGTTACCCAATTACGCATGTATTCGCCTCCTATTGCACAAACCGTTGTTATTTCATTGCCACAAACTCCAGAACAGAAAAAATAGGCTGCCGGTCACATGGTTGAAAAGAGAAACAAACAAACTCCGCGTAAGAAACAGCAGTCTGTTACTGGTCGTACAGCCATTTCGGTGGAGATGTGGCGCTATCACTTGATGTGGGCAGTGGTTTTGCTGTGCTTCATTGCATTGGTGGGGCGGGCTTTTTATGTACAAATCATTAATAAAGACTTTTTACAAAATAAAGCCAATGCTAAAATTTTAAGAACTGAAACCTTAAAAGCCATGCGCGGTGTCATCTATGACCGTCACGGTGTGCCTTTAGCGATTAGTACCCCGATCATGAAAATCGTGATCGATCCACGTGATTATTTTGACAATAAAAAACTCTTTGAAGAAACCACGGCTGAATTGGCTAAAGATCCAAACAATCGTAAATTAAAACGTCAATTACCTGATAAAAATCTAAGCTTAGATGAACTTGCCGATGCTGTCGGTATGGATCGTGCTGAACTGAAACGCAAAATGAATGAGCGTCCACGTTCACGTTATTTGGTTTTAAAGAAAGAAGTACCGCCGCAACAAGCTGAATTGATCATGAAACGTGACTTTCAGGGCGTATATACTGAGAAAAACTATAAGCGCTACTATCCACAGCCTCAGCCAAACTCACAAATTATTGGCTTAACCAATAGTGAGGGCATGGGTATTGAAGGCTTAGAAATGCAACTGAATGAACGTCTTTCAGGTGTTGATGGTGCGCAGCAAATTGTCCGTGATAAAAAGGGCAACCGTGTTAAAGACCCTGAGATTGTGAAAGAAGTCGAGTCGGGCGAAAATATCACGCTCAGTATCGATTCACGTTTGCAATACATCATGTACCGTGAGTTGACCGCCGCAGGGGTGGCCAATAATGCACGTTCTGCAACCGCGATTGCCGTGGATGTCAAAACAGGTGAAATTTTGGCGATGACCTCTTGGCCGTCGTACAACCCGAACGATAAAAAAGGTGTTTTAAATAAAGATGCCATGCGTAACCGTGGTGCGATTGACTCTTTTGAGCCAGGTTCAACCATGAAGCCAATGACCGTGGCAATGGCGTTGGAAAGCGGCAAATACACGGCAAATACAGTTGTAAATACCACACCAGGTTCAATGCGCGTTGGGAATCATACTATTCGAGATACGCATAACTATGGCCCTCTGACTTTGGGTGGCATTATTCAAAAATCGTCTAACGTTGGTGTGGCAAAAATCGCTTTATCTCTCCCTTATGAAACATTACCAACGTTCTATCAACGTCTTGGCTTTGGTCAACGTTCAGCGGTGAAATTCCCCGGTGAAAGTGCTGGTCTGATTTTACCGAAGAGCAAATGGAATGTGTCAGAAGTAGCAACCATGGCTTATGGTTATGGTTTGAACGCTACAGTACTCCAACTGGCAGATGCTTATGCCATGATTGCCAACAAGGGCGTCAAAATGCCACTGAGCTTGTATAAGCTTGAGGAACAGCCGAAAGGTGAGCAGATTATTGACGCTAAAATTGCCGATCAAGTGCTTTTAATGATGGAAGCGGTGACCTTGCCAGGTGGTACGGCACGTCAAGCCAATATCCCGGGTTATCGCGTGGCGGGTAAAACTGGTACAGCACATAAATTACGTGCAGACCGTAAAGGCTATTCGACTTCAGAATATCGAGCACTCTTTGCCGGTGTTGCACCAGTGAGTGATCCACGTTTGGCCATGATTGTTGTAGTGGAAAACCCAACAGGTCAGTATTACGGTGGTCTGGTGGCTGCACCCGTTTTTGCTCGTGTAATGCAAGAATCTTTACGTTTAATGAACGTACCTTTAGATAAACCTTTAGACACTCCTAAGATCCAGTAATAGGTGATGAATGAAAATTACGTTTCAAGATCTATACACCGTTGAACAGCCCGCTGAATGGATGTCGCAATCCTTTCAAGGCTTCAATCTGGATAGTCGCAAAGTTACAGCAGGGCAAATATTTATTGCCCTGACTTCGATTTCGCAACCTGAAAAAACAGCACAATTTGCATGTACAGCGTTAGAAAATGGTGCGTTGGCAGTTATTTCCGAAACTGATTTGGGCTTGGATCAAAGTGTCGTAATCGCTGATGTGCGTCAATTGATGGGGCAGTGGCAAAAGCAATATTTACAGGCGACTCAACCGGTTCAAGCTGCACGAATTTTGGCAGTGACGGGTACCAATGGTAAAACCACGATCTCACGCTTAATCGCTGAATTACTCATGCTGCAAGGCAAAAAATGTGCAGTGATGGGAACTACCGGGAACGGAATTTTACCGAATTTAGAAGCCTCTTCTCACACCACTTTAGATGCGTTGCATATGCAAAATGCGTTGCATACCTATGCACTTGAAGAAGCAGAGTTTGCTGCCATTGAGGCAAGTTCGCATGGATTAGAACAAGGTCGATTAAATGGTTGTGCTATTGAAATTGCCGCTTATAGCAATTTAAGTCGTGACCATTTGGATTATCATAAAACCCTTCAAGCCTATGCTGAAGCGAAATCACGTTTATTTCAGTTTCCATCGCTCAAAGTTGCAGTCATCAATCTCGATGATGAACATGCCGAAGTGATGATGAATGCTGCACGTCAAAATCCGGCTCAGCCTAAAATTTTGACTTATTCAACGCGTCAGGCTGCGGATTATCAAGTGACCGATATTCAATACAGCTTAACGGGCGCACAATTTAAATTGCGTACTGCTCAAGCTGAATTTGTGGTGCAAAGTCCATTATTGGGGCACTTCAATATTGAAAATATTGTGGCCAGCTTAATTTCAGCGGAGCAAGCAGGTTTTGATTTATCTGCCTTGATCGCAACTGCGCCCGAATTAAAAGGTGCACCGGGCCGTATGCAAGTGATCCGTGATGATGAACGCTTGTTTGTAGTGGATTATGCACATACACCAGATGCCTTGATTCAAGTGTTACAGACCTTAAAACGTCATGTATCGCAACAGTTATGGGCAGTGTTCGGTTGTGGCGGTGATCGTGACCGTGGTAAACGTCCATTGATGACTCAAGCGGCATTAAACCATGCAGATGTTGCGTTGATTACCTCAGATAATCCACGTACTGAAAACCCAGAACAAATTTTTGCAGATATGAAGGCTGGTATTGATTTCACTGGAAAAACTGTCCATGAAATCCATGACCGCCGTGAAGCGATTAAATTCGCAGTCAACCATGCGCAAGCGGGTGATATTGTGGTGATTGCTGGTAAAGGCCATGAAAACTATCAAGAAATTGATGGTGTTCGACATTGGTTTGATGATGTGGTGGAAGTGAAATCAGCGATTGATTCACAGCATCACAACACTGACTCGGCTTATCCAGCGCAATAGGAAACAGATATGCATACTTCAACGACCAGTACGGTTCCGTTAGAACCTTGGACTGCCGAACAGTTGGTTCAAGCGACACAAGGGCACTGGCATAATAATCAAGCGCCGACAGCTCCTGTGAAACGAATTTTGACCGATTCACGTCATGCAGAGCAAGGAGATGCTTTTCTTGCCCTGAAAGGTGAACGCTTTGATGCGCATGATTTCCTTGCTCAAGTGGCTGAAAAGGGTTGTGAAATTGCCATTGTCAGTCATCCGGTGGATGTGGATATTTGTCAGTTGGTGGTTGCAGATACACGTTTAGCACTTGGACATTTAGGTGCATTTCGTCGTGCCCAAAACCCAGCCTTAAAAGTGATTGCCTTGACAGGAAGTAGTGGTAAAACCACAACCAAAGAGATGCTCGGGAGTATCCTTTCTCGTCTTGCACCAACGTTAATTACGCGCGGTAATTTAAATAATGACCTTGGCGTACCGATGATGTTACTTGAGTTACGTCCAGAACATCAGTATGCCGTGATGGAGCTTGGTGCCAGTCATAAAGGTGAAATTGATTACACCTCAAATTTGGTACAGCCTCAGGTTGCCGGTATTTTAAATATTGGCACCGCTCATATGGGGGAGTTTGGTGGGCGTGATGGTATTTGTCGTGCCAAGTCTGAAATTTATGCACATATAGCGAAAACAGGAACTTCGATTGTCCCTGCGGCAGATGATTTTACAGATGCCATTCGTCAAGCGGTGCAAACTGAGCAAGTAATGAGTTTTGGTCAGGGTGGGGATGTCTTTGCGACTGAAACTGAACTTCAGGCTCAATCTTCACGATTTATCTTAAATACGCCACAAGGTGCACGTCCAGTTCAACTGCCATTTGCTGGTGAACATAATGTGCAAAATGCCACTGCAGCCGCAGCTTTCGCGTTGTCGATTGGTGTGAGTTTAGATGATATCGTTGTGGGTCTTGAACATGCGACAGGTGCCAAAGGTCGTCTAAACTTTATTCAACACAAAGATTATTTGTTTATTGATGATACTTACAATGCAAATCCAACCTCAATGCGTGCTGCTGCTGATGTACTTGCGCAGCAAGATGGCATCAAAGTCATGGTCATTGGGGATATTGGTGAGTTAGGTTCATCTGCTGCACAGCAGCACTACATGTTAGGACGTGACCTTGTGTCACATTCTGGTCTTCAATTTGTTGTTGCTGTCGGTGAGTTTTCACCTGCCGTGCAAGAAGGCGCGCGCAGTACCCAATATGGTAAAAAATTACAGGCCTTTCTATCTCAAGAACAGGCCTTACCGTTATTAATTAGTCTAGTCAAAACACATCAGCCTCAGTCCATGAGTTTCCTGTTTAAAGGTTCTCGTTATACCCACATGGAAACTTTGATGGCTGAATTGATGGAGAAACTTTAATGCTGTTATGGTTATTTGAGCAGCTTGCGGGTTATCACAGCTCGTTTCAGGTTGTTCGTTATTTAACGCTTCGTTCGCTACTCAGTGTCTTAACGGCATTGGCCATTGGTCTGTTACTTGGACCTGTGATGATTTGCAAATTGCAAGCTCTCAAATATGGTCAGGCAGTCAGTTCATTTGCACCTGAAAATCATGCCAAAAAAATGGGCACACCAACTATGGGTGGTGTGTTGATTTTACTGTCTATTGGGATTTCAACCTTACTTTGGGCCGATCTTTCAAACCCTTATGTATGGATTGTACTTGGGGTGATGGTGATCTTTGGTGCTGTTGGCTGGGCAGATGACTGGATTAAAATCCGTTATAAAGACAATGCCGGTCTGCCTGCGAAGAAGAAATTCTTTTGGACTTCTGTGGCATCCCTAGGCGCTGGTATTGCACTCTATGTGATTGCGACACAGCAGGCGAATCCAATCCATACCTCAAATATGTTGGATCTGCTGATTCCATTCTTTAAAGAAATTAGCATTCCGTTGTCTATTATCCCACTCGGTATTGGCTTTATTGTCTTTACTTATTTGGTGATTAACGGTGCATCTAATGCGGTGAACTTAACCGATGGTTTGGATGGTCTGGCGATTATGCCAATCGTTCTGGTTGCCGCAGGTTTAGGTGTATTTGCTTATCTGGCTGGTGATGTTCGTTTTGCCGATTATTTACATATTCCTTATGTGAAATATGCATCTGAACTTGTCGTGATCTGTGCGGCAATGATCGGTGCTGGCTTGGCATTCTTATGGTTTAATGCGCATCCTGCTCAAGTCTTTATGGGTGATGTCGGTGCCTTATCTCTAGGTGCGATGCTCGGTACGATTGCAGTCATGGTTCGTCAAGAAATCGTTTTTGCCATTATGGGCGGTGTTTTCGTGGTTGAAGCTATTTCTGTCTTCTTGCAAATTGGCTCGCTGCGTATGCGGAATAAGCGCGTATTCTTAATGGCACCGCTGCACCATCATTATGAGAAAAAGGGATGGCGTGAAACGCAGGTGGTGATTCGTTTCTGGATTATTACAATTATGCTGGTAGTTTTAGGTCTAATGACTTTAAAATTACGGTAAGCAAATAAATAAACGAAACCGGCATTTGCTCCCACAAATGCCGGTTTTTTTATTTCAAAATATAGTGGAGTAAATGATGAACCTGTTGATGTGTCCTGTATGCCGTGAAGCATTAAAACTCACAGAGCGGACATGGCGCTGTGAAAATAATCATAGCTATGATGTTGCAAAACAAGGCTATGTCAATTTACATGTGGTTCAACATAAACACAGTAAAAACCCAGGCGATACGCCTGAATCTGTACAGGCGCGCCGTGCATTTTTGAGCGCAGGTCACTATGCACCTTTGCAACTGGCAGTGGTGGCTTTGATTCAAAAATTACGGGTTGAAAACTTGTTGGATATTGGTTGTGGTGAAGGCTATTACACCGATGCGATGCAAGCTGAAGTACTACAGTGTGTGGGTGTCGATATTGCTAAAAATGCAGTACAAGTGGCCGCTAAGCTGAATAAAGAGGTGACTTGGGTGGTAGGGACAGGGGCGACCTTGCCTGTGTTAGATCACTCAATTGACTTGTGTACGAGTTTATTTAGTCCAATTCCTAAAGAAGAAATCCTTCGTGTGTTAAAGCCTGAGGGTCACTTGATGGTGGTTACACCTGCACCAGAGCATCTTTATGCAATGCGTGAAGCCCTGTTTGAAGAAGTAAAGCCACATGAACCGCATAAATTTGTAGAACAACTGGCGAATGATTTTGAATTGGAAAGTGAACAAGTGGTTCAAGCGAAAATGTCACTTTCTCAGCAGGATCTCAAAAACTTAATTGCAATGACGCCTTATGCATATAAAGTGAAAGCTGAGCGTCGAGAAGCTCTAGAAAAAAATGAACAATTTGAGTTGCAAGCGCAGTATCAAATTTATCTCTTTAAAAAGAAATAATGCATTGGAAGTGATAAAAAAGCCCTCAAAAGAGGTAATGCCAGTCAGTTAAGAGATTGACTGGCTTTTTCTTGGGTATTTTTGAGGTTTTCCTTTTACAACCCTTGGATAACTCCTCACTCTTCTCTCAGGTATAACATACCGATTAGATTTCTCCATT
>NZ_VPAN01000056.1:0-11477 GCF_013419225.1 Acinetobacter sp. YH12097
TCATTCGAGTCTAGACAAAATGACACCAAATGAGTTTTACTATGATCAGCTACCCCAACAAAACAAGGTGGCTTAACTAGAGCGGAATATCACTTATAAATACGCTTTTAGTTGTTCAAACAAGTGGAACCACCTCTGTTTGTAATGATATTTTATAAAATTCAATATTAGATCTGCAGAGAAAAACTTATCAAACTAAGTATTGGCTAGTCTTTTTCTTCGAAAAACTTATCAAACGAAGTATTAAGTTAATCTTTTTCTTCAACTTCTTCCTTAAACTCAAACAAATCATTCATCGTACAGTTAAAGTACTTACACAACTTATCGGCGACTGGTAATTCAATACGTACAGCACGGTCATAATACATACTTGTGAGCGTGTTGCGATTGATACCTGTTGCATGCACCACTTCACTTAATTTTAAAATTTTTCTATCGCCCATGAGGCTAGATAACTTACAAGTAATCATATTTAAATTAATTTACAAAAAATAACTTGCTGTGGGTTATTTGAAGTTGTTGACTGAGTAATACTTTGCTAAAATTAACCTACAGCAGGTTATTACAACTTATAGAAAGTATATTTTATCCATTTCAACTAAATTATAACTTTTTAAATATAAGGATTGAACCTGCATTAGATTATTTTGTGGAGATGACCGCCGTGTTACCAAATGAGTTATTGATCAGCCAGCAAGCTCGTGACTTAGGAAATCAATTAATTAAAGAAATGAACATCAATAGAAGTTATGGAATGGCTAATTTTCTTGGAGTAAATACTTGCTATGATAATCATCAGGCTGTACTTATTTGGACATTTCAACTGCTTGAAAGGGAACCTGCCTTAAATGAATTAGCAGAAATTAAAAAATATTTTCTTTTAATCTTTCCAGATAGTGTTTATCAATTAGCCTAAGTTGTTTTTAAAATTAATTTATTAAATAAAAAGCACTAAATCAAAGAAAGCTTTATTTAAAAATACCTATTAATTCAAAAACATACCATTTACTGAATATATGAAGCATAGGTTCCTGCTCTATCACTCACTCGTACTAAAATTACATCGCTCTTTTTACTGATACTAAACAATTTATGTCCACGCCACGTTCTGCGGCTTCGAGGGCTAGTTTTTGTTGAACCACTGAGAACAAGGACAACAAACTGCCTACTATATTTTCCCGGAGAGTGGTGTAGGAACTTTTTCATTATTGCTAATCATATCAGCGACAACATCAGCAACGAGCTCCTCTATTCCTGAGAATGCTTTAGACTGATCCGCATCAAGCCAAGACAATGATGGAAACTCAGCACATCATTCGTTTAAGACCTATTTTAATGACGGCACTGGTCGCAAGTTTAGGTTTTATTCCAATGGCGTTAAACACTGGAATTGGTGCAGAAGTACAACGACCACTAGCAACAGTTGTTATCGGCGGTATTGTATCTTCTACAATTTTAACTTTGTTTGTATTGCCTATTTTATATCAATGGGCGCATGGCTCTGAGAGTAGCAAACAGCAATCCGACGAAATTTAAAATCAAAAAAAGCAGCTTAATTACTAGGTTATGCCTAATTAAGCTGCTTTTAATATTGTATGCCCAACATTTTATTGATAAAGCTTACTGCGCTTCATCCCGACAATTTTCATTTAAAAACTCAAACTCTATCGTTGTATGCGATAAATGATAGGAAGATAATTTAGCTGCAACTTCTTGTTTAAGCCTAATTAATTCTTTAACGTCAAAGTTGTCACTCAGCTCAAGGTGCGCTGTTAAAACGTGACTTTCACCATCTAGTGACCAAAAGTGCATGTGGTGGATACCATTAACTTCAGGAAATTCCATTAGTGATAGTTTAATACGCTTTTGAGTCTCTTTATCGGGTGCAGCTTGAAGAAATAAAACGAGTGTTGATTTCAGGTTTTTGAAAACATTAAACAAGATGAACAGCGTGAACCCTATTGATAAAAGGGGATCTAATATCGGCAGTTCAGCGAACAACAGTACGATAGAGACTATAAGAACGGCAACCCATCCAAGTACATCTTCAAGAAGGTGCCATGTCAGCACTTTCTCATTTAATGTTTCACCCGCTTTTAATTTTAATACAGCATATCCGTTAACGGCAACGCCGAGTATCGCTAGCCCTAACATCCCCTCGACTACAGGCATTTCAGGATTGGACAGCTTTGGAATTGCTTCAAATAAAATCCAAATTGAGCCAATGATTAAAACAATACTGTTTATCAATGCGCCAAAGAGAGTAAGTCTACGATAACCATAACTAAACTTATCTGATGCTTCTTTATCTGAAAAACGACTTAAAATCCACGCAAAACCTATTGAAAGACTATCACCAAGATCGTGAACTGCATCTGCCATTATCGCCGTACTGTTAGTGAGCCAACCACCTATAAATTCGATAATAGTGAATGTCACATTAAGGAAAAATGCCCAACCAATACGGTCATCTTTACCATGTTGATGACTATGATTATGGTTGTGCATTTTGTACCTCTAGTACTTTTCTATTTCTTAGTTTTGATACATTCATATTAATCAAGTGACGTATCAAGCGTTGATATATCCAGCGTTTGAACCCCGACAAGTTAGTCCCTTTTTCGAAATAGAACTCATCAGGGGAATCATAAAGCCCAAAGTCATCATGAATACCTTCTTTTTGAATATAGGTATTTTCTCCACGCCAATCTGTATCTGGTGATGAAAAGCACTTTGTTGCAACACCATAACCACAAAAATCATCTTTTACAAACTGATAAGCGGCACCAATTTTGTTGAAGTTATCCAAGTTTTTCCACCTACGTTGATCGATCAAGGATTGGATATCTTTGTGTTCAAAATTAACGATATTCGTATTGTTTAAATATTTCTCAGTCATTTTTTATATATCCTTTTCGTTGCATACTTATACTATAGACTCTATAGTAACTATAGAGTCAAATGTCTGGGGGAAATTGATGAAAATAGGCGAATTGTCAAAAAAATCGGGCTGTTCAATACAAACGATTAGATATTATGAAAGAGAAGGATTACTGTTAAATCCAAATCGTTCAGAAGGTAATTTCAGGCTGTATGATAGCAAAGCACTTAAACAATTGGAATTCGTAAAGCATTGTCGCAGCCTAGATATATCACTCAATGATATTAAACGTCTTATCGAATTAAAAAATAAGCCAGAAGAAAGCTGCTCTAGCGTTAATGCATTAATTGATCAGCAACTTGCACTAGTGAATAAACGCATGAAAGAATTAAGGGCGCTTAAAGCTGAATTACAACAAATGGCTAGTGCTTGTGGTTCGAACAACCCAACATACTCATTATATTCTGCTGACCATGTAACACGGCAAGTATATTGTTTACTATCCATTTGAAACCCCATAATGTTTTAAGTCTATGTATAAAAGTACGATTTTCACTTAGCAGTACTTAAATAATCACCCCACCACTGCATCATTTCAGTCCGCTGGGCTAAATAGTCAGCGTGATTATAGCTGGCACGGGTACGGTTCTTATCAATATGTGAAAGTTGTGCCTCAATCCAGTTATCCTGGAACAAACCTGAGTCATTCAAAATGGTACTAAAAGTGGAACGTAGTCCATGAGAGGATAATTGATGTTTTCCATAGCCCATCTTACGTATAGCCATATTTAATGTATTAAAATGAATCGGTTGATTATGTTTCCGTGGGCTAGCAAAAATGTACTTTTCACCGTATGACCATTGCATGACGTCTTTTAAAATATCTAAAGCCTGATCTGAAAGTGGAACTAAGAAGTCGGGAATCTCATGGCCTAATATGACTTTTCGTCGAAACTGTTTAATATGCAAGGCAGGTATTTTCCAGACTTTTTCATTTAAATCAAAATGATGAGGCTCAGCCAATAACAATTCAGCCCCTCGCACGCCAGTATGTAATTTGAACAGCAGTGCTTTTTTAATAATCGGATGGGCATCCAATTTTTGTAATTTATACTTAAAATCAGATATATCCTCCGCTTTCAAATACGGATAATTTTTCTTGATTTTACTGTTAATGGCGATTTTATTTAAACCATGCGCGATGTTGAATTCACAATAACCCATCGCTACAGCGTAGTCATAAATTTGGTTCAAATAACTACAAGCTTTCTTGACAGGTTCTTTTACTTGGCGTCCCTCTATTTTTTTGATTACTGAAACCAGGTCATAACGCTTGATGTTTTGAAAAGGTAGATCCTGAAGGTCTGGATAAATATCTTGCTGTAAGCATCTTTCTGCTAACTGTAGTACACCACAGCGGGGTAGATCGTTGAAGGCATTTTTCAGTTTGAACTGTAACCACTCCTCCCCGACCTTACCAAAGGTGATGACATTAGAGGCAGTATCTTGTTCAAAACAGAAATCATTGTCTTTAAAGTCATCTCTGACTTGTCGTGCCTTTTTCAGCGATAAATCAGGATAACGACCTAACTGAATGCGTCGACGTTTTTTAGTTTGTGGATCTGTATAGCGATAGCACCAAGATTTTCTTCCACTCGGCTCAATCTTCAGGCTAAGCCCATCTTCATCGGATAAAAAACTGGTTTTTTCCTTACAATGAGCTTGGCGAACTTTAATTTCAGTAAGACTCATGGAATTTAAATGAAACCTAACAATGGGTTGATTGGATCAATTATATCAAAATAGAACGCTTTATGTATGATGCGTACACTACGCATCATATATATTTGTAATATATTGTTTTATATATTTAATATTTTAAGTATTTGTATTTTAGTAACCATTATAAGTACCACCTCTTCTTTAAGTTCCCAACAACTCACTTTTTCTGTCATCAATGTTAAATAAGTCTTGTGCTTTAAATTCTTAGATGACCTCCTCTACCCTTTATTATCATTTTTATAAAAGTAACTATATGTACTCATTAAAATTTGTAGAGCTCAAAAACAAAAAAGACCGCTATATAGCAGTCTTTTAACTTAATTAAATAATAATTAATTCATTTTCATCATAAGTGCATAAGCATCACGTTTGTTTTGACGCAATGATTCTATCTCGGACTTCGTCAGCTGTTTTACGAGAGTAATTAACTATAACTAAAAATATAGACAAATATTTGCATAAGTTCTCATTTTGTCTATGTCGATTCAGTAGTGGCAAGGTGGGTATTTATTAGAGATTTAAATGATTATCTTTTGTATTTTAGGTGAGTGTCTTGGTATATTAGCATCCATATCTATTGATTATCCAATCCCTTAACCTAGGCATGACTTTGTGAAATTAACACGCATCCACCATTGTAAAAACTTGAATGTGCAAAAGTACAAACAGCTTGAGAAACAAGCTGTTTTACTTGGTCGTATTCGTAGCGAGGTGTGGGCTAAATATGGTGCTATTTCAGGTTTGAATATCAGTGACAGAGCTATTCGTGATGCGTGGATGAAAGAAAGTCGTGACTTTGGTGTTTCTGCAAATGCGTGGAAAGAAACGCTACGTGATTGCATAGGTGATATTAAAGCCTATCGAGAAGCATCAAAAGACAAAGTAAAGCAGGCGATCCGAAAACGCACCTCCTGTAATAATGAACAAAAAAGACTATACACCTTGCTTAAAAAAGATGAATGGATGACTGATAATTTCCTCCATCGTCAAATGCGTAATCACTTTAAGCATGGTGTTAATCACACACATAATCAAATTATTGTTCGTGCGGATATGTGTAAAACTTTTGAGTTAAATGGTCAATGTTGGCTTAAAGTGCCGAGTCTAGTCCCTCGACAAACCATTAAAATTCCACTAAACACCACTGTTGATTTTGCGCCACAAGGCACACTTAGAATCATTCTAAAAAACGGTAATGTTGAAGTTCACTCAACTTATGATGCAGTTGAAACACAGGATTGTGGTCAGGAAACCGTAGGTGTTGATAAAGGTTATTCAGAAGCCTTTGTGGATTCTGATGGTGAAGTATATGGCAATGGTTTAGGTAAATTGATCTCAAGTGAATCAGACTACCTAAATCAAAAGTACAAACGTAGAAATAAGCTCAGAGCGATTTCTAAAGCCAAACCGCACAAGAAACAGAAAATTGAGTTAAATAATCTAGGTCGAAAAAAACTAGATAAGCGACAAGATACTCAAAAAGCAAAGCTCAAAACATTAATATTTACAGCAACTCACAAGTTGGTTGATAAAGCCAAAGTGATTGTTGCGGAAGATTTAACATCCCCAATTCAAAGTAAACGCAACTATGGCAAAAACACCAATAGACGCTTAAATACATGGGCTAAAGGTTTGTTAGCTAATGCCCTAACTTCTATATCTCACCGTAGAGGTTCTACGGTGCATCTAGTCAATTCTGCATATACTTCGCAAAGTGATTCTTTCTTGCATGGCCTTTTAATAGGTACACGTAAGGGAGATCGTTTTCACCGTTTCAATGGGGAAGTTGTGCAAGCTGATTGGAATGCTGCGAGAAACGTGCTTGCAAGATTAAACGACAATGAGATAAGTCGTTATACGCCTTACAAAACTGTAAAGCGTATATTGCAAGAACGGACTGACCGCTACAAGTCGGAACTGACCGACTCAGGCTCTAGTTACACGCTTGGCAACAAGACATTAACAGAGTGCGAATTAGTCCTTGAGTATGTTTGAATACATTTTAAGGAACAGTAGGATAAAAACATGCACTTATTTAAATTAACTGACGAACAACTCGCACAAATTCTTATCCCGAAACGATTTGTACCACCTACTCCACCTGAACATGAAGGCAAGAATATGGTCTATGTATTTGATAGTGAGGATAAGTTTGAACTGACTTATGATGAGCTGGTGGAAATCATTAGCAAAGCTAGAATGGCTGGTCCGAAGTTGATACCTGTCTTAGGCACCGTGAATTAAATTGTGCAGTGTTCGCACGCCACTTGAAACATAACTTGATTGGAAATGAATTTGGGCTGAGAAAAATTCAGTTCAAATTTAACCTGACGGGCACACTAAAAAATGGGTAATTGTCAGATCGAGTTTGGACTACAACACTTTAGCTCATCGATTTACCATACCGCTAATCTTCACACCATTTTCGTAAATCCAGCGATCAAACTGTGATACTACATTCCGCTTATTAATCCAAGTCAGCATGGTGCTTTTCATAAAGGCAGTTTACTTATAAACAGGGAAATTTCTAAACAATTCCCCTTTAACATGCTTAGGCTATTTGATCCAGAGTTCATCTTTTTGCATCATTTTTAACATTAAATTAAATATAACCAGCGGAGTAACATTTTTTTTGTTAGAGCCGACAACTCTTTGAAAACTAAATTTAACGGTTCGCTCAGGAGCATCCAAATTAACTGGGTAGTTTTGTTTTTCTAAATACAGATGATCTCCTAACATTGGCTCTATACCAGTAATAAAATTAACAATTTGTTGCTCATCACCTTTCATTCGGCATTGAAAATGTAGAAAATTCTTACGCAGTTTTCCAAATAATAATAATATTTTAAGCGCCTTAACCATGTTCTTTTCTTTCAGTGCATCTTGCTGCCTATCATCTTTATAATGAAAATCAAGGAGAGGAATTATTTCATCTGGACGAGTCAGTTTTTTAGCCTTTTCGTAAAGTTCATCAAACCAACTCTCTTCTAAATTCTTACTATAAACATAATTCGTTTTTAAATTAAATTTTTGGCGATCCATCCATTTAGTGCTCATCCATTGACATCGTTGCATCCATTCTTGAGCTTGGGTATCTTCGCTTAATCGACCTTCTCTAAAACTTATCAAACGTTGAAAAGGTGTCAGAGTACTCTTCTCTATACTAAACTTCTTTTCTTGTCGGCCAGCCATCGTAACTGGCTGTGTTTGCTGATAAGAATTAAACCATTTCTGCTGCTGAGTATAACGATTTAGGTTTATGTAGTCTGTACTTGACTTCACTGGACTAAAACACTGTTCTAATACTTTTTTTGAAATGATACACGGCGAATTATAAATTCGATCGACTGCTAATAAATCCAAAACATGAAGGTAATTTGAAGCCGTTTGCTCAATACTGCTATGCCCCATCCAAGAGGCGAGCACCTGCCATTTATGTTGAATAATCTCTTCTTGAGCACGTGCTTTCATACCAAACAATAAATCCCTCATCTTTTTTGCTTTTACCCAAGGACAATCTGTGTAGGTCTTGATCATTTCTTTTGAACCGAGCAAAGTTATTGCTAGATAGTTAGCAGCACTGTGGCGTAATGTATGAAAACTAAAGCCATGATGCATACCTAATATTTGACTAAACAAATCTACTGTAATTTTGCTGATACATTGATCAGTTAATACACGATGATTCACACTAAAAAGTAGATCATCCTGCTGATTAACCAAATATTGCTCATAACGATGTTGTATGTAACGTTGTACTACTAAAAACTCATGTTCTGACAATGCAATTTTCAATGGTATTTGACGATTCGCACTTCGCGTTTTCAGACGGCGATATGAATTGTCTTGGATATGAAGCGTGATATTATTAAAAACTGTATTTTCTTTTTCTTTATAAAGTAGCTCTGGGCAAATAATATCTTGTATTTTAAGACAACGAACTTCATTTAATCGAAGTCCAGTTCTATAACTTAGTAAATACATCAGCTTTAAACAACTCAGATGATCGACCCACTCTGATGCCGTTGGCTCTTGACTTAAATTTTCTAGTTTTTCCAATAATTTGCCAAATAGCAAAGGACTCACTAGCCGTGCATTGCAAATTTGTAAATGCTTAAAACTTGAATTCTGTAACACCAATACCCCTGGAGCATCATAATTCTCTATACAGAATTGATGAAAATCTTTTAGGCGACCAAAACGGTATTCTGCGCTTTGGTGCATCTTACGAGAGGTTTTTCCTTTCACCGAATCTCGTTGAACTGCTTTTTCATCACGTTCACTGCTGTATTTCAATAGCTGCCGATATAAATCCTCATAGTCATCTATGGATTGTTGCTTTAAATCTAATTTATTGAGCCAAATCTCAAATATAAATTCTTTGCCAAACGATCCTAAGTAGCTTTCAATAGTTGATAATTGAAGCCCTCATTTTTTTAAATGCATTAACCAGTGAATTAAGCGTAGTTGAGCATCAATTAAAGACTTTTCCTCCGTATTAGCATCAACTATCTTCTCCTCTAACACCCTTCTAGTTTCTTGCCAAAAACGTAGCGTGCGTTCTTCTTTATTCCTCTTTTTATCTAAACGCTCAACTTTTTGACCTTTACGTTTCTTTTGACCAAACAACATCAACTCATACGGAATCGTTTGTAATTTGCTTTGAACAGTCGGAACTTCAGGAAGTAACTGCTCTTGTTCAAAATGAATAGGGCGATTATCTGGTTCTGTGACTTGATTGTAATCATTATTCCACAGCAATCTAAATTCGGATGGCCTTAAAGCAACAGTATTAATCTCTTGCTGAAGCACATTACTCAAAAATATATCTATGCTGAGGTTTGGATTAAATTCGAGTACCATTTGCACATCATTAAATGCACGAAATCCACGGCGTTTAATTTGATATTGCAGATCCCCAAGACTTTTTTTCCTGCCTATCTTACTCAAGCTTTCTAAAATACAATCTTCAACTGAATGTTGCAGACAAAATTCTTTCTGAGCAGCTTTCAACTTTTTTAAATATTGCAAAATGAACTGCGCATATGGGTTAAAAAAAACATGTTTCCATTGGTACAACTTTCCCTGTTCTACATCGTTGCCATATTGAGAGTTTTCAACACGATAATGTAGTAACAATGGATTAGTGATTTTTTTGTAGTCCGAATGGTATAACCGAAAACAATTCAGATCTGTACCAAGCTCAATGGCCTCCTGCAATTGCTTCTGAATAGCAATCAAATGCTGTTCATCTGCACAGCCTGAAATATATATAAAACTTAAGCATAAATTTCCCCATAAGTACTTTGGTTCATTCCAATATTCAAATGAATCTTGCCAATACTGCCTTAATTCCTTAAGTACATGGATATGTAGATGCCCCTGTTCTAACCGTGACTCTGTACTCTCAATTTTTCTAGGCAGTACGATCCGTTTAGTATGTGGATTTAGCTTAATTCTGTATGATTTTTTATCTACATTCTGGTTGAATTGCTTCCTTCTTTTATTAAATTCATCTTCAGTAAATTGCATCAGTTTTGATTGTTCGTCTCGGCTCAACTTTTGACTCAAACAATCAACACTATCTTTAATGTCATGCCATTTTTCAGCGATCTGCTGATCAAGTTTTTGCTGCATTTCTTTCGTCAATACTTCAGGTGGAGAAGGCTGTCTATCTAGCGACTTTTTCACCATTTTATGAATATCAACAAATAGATCATCTAGTTGTGGTTTTATTAGTTCTTTGATTTTTTGCATACAACTATTTTCGCTCTAAGTGTTTAATCGATAAAGATTTGACATTATCTTGCAATTGCTGGCGGGCTTGCTGTACATAGACATTCGGGATAAGTGAAGAATGCGGATGAAAAGCCTCTCGGTCACGTTGGTCATGACCATACAGGGCCTGAATTAAGTGAAAAGCTAATGCTGGTTTACCCTCTTGCTGCTCATGCATCAAAAAGTTCATGTCAAAATGACGTAACCAATTCGAATACATATTCTTTGGAAAGACTCCTTGCATATATGAATTCACCCATTTTCTCGATAAAGGGATTAACTTAATTTTCCTGCTCTGCCATTCTTTGACAGTTATCGGCAAGATATCTTTACTAAAAATGACCTTACCAAAAAGATCATTTACAGTTATCTTCTTCTTTGCAAAGACTTGTCTAAAAAATGAACCGTACGCTTCAATAATTTGTTCTAAAAAGGCAGTGTAATTTTGCAGTGTTTTTATGAAAAAATCAGATAAAGGGATAAAACGACCATCTTTTCTTGCTTTACTATTTTTTTTATCATTCACATATAAAAGCTTGAGCTCAACACAATAATCATCCAAATTCCCCAACAGGTTTTTTTTAGGCCGACTTGCCAAACTCAACAAACTGATATGCCACATCCAACACGCATATGCATTAAGTTGATTAATAATGTGCTTATCTTCTTGGATGTTTTCGTGACAATGTCTATGTAAAATATGGAATTGCTCTTTCACAAAATTGGGTTCAAGTGCCAGTTGGCTCCCTATCCTTCCTATAGATAATGCAGATTGCACTTTGAATTGTTGTTGCAATATTTTTAGTTCAGCCGTGTCTTCAGTAAAATGTGTGGAATGTGGTGTAAGTGCTTTTTCTAAAAAGGCTAGATATGTGCTACTGAGTTGAGTTTTCGGTAGCCCGCCATAATAGTGATATACGCTGAATTATCAGGAGACTTTCCCTTGGGAGATTCTAGGCAGCCAACTTATAAAAGTCTTCGGCCATTTGATTTGGTGTCTTAAAACCCAAACCCTTTTGAATTCTTCGATGATTAT
>NZ_VPAN01000057.1:0-11476 GCF_013419225.1 Acinetobacter sp. YH12097
GCAAGGAGTTCGGTGAAGAACTAAAACCTTATTATTGGAAACCTGTGCTTTGGACGAGGGCATACTGTCTACTTACAACAGGTGGAGCGACAATTGATGTAATTCGAGAATACATCCAAAACCAAGAAAGACCCGACTGAAAAGGCGTGCTATCCATCTCCATCTAAATCACAGATTATAGATGGAGAATTCCGCACATTTAGTTAAAAACCAAAAGCGCACAGCAGCAATGGCTGTCTGCCAACTATCGTGATGTGGTGCTGAGCAAACTTGGTGAAGGTCGTATCGGTATCTTAGGAGATGCGGCTCATGCCATGAGTCCGCAGCTTGGACAAGGCGCCAATATGGCGCTGCTCGACGCATGGGCCACCAGTCAAGCCCTGCTTCAATATCAACAGGATTTCTCACTGCAAAACCGCTGGCAGCAGTATCATCAACTGCGGTTGCCGTCCGTGCGGTTTTACCAATTTTTTAGCCGCCTGCTGACACCGTTTTATCAATCACATCATCGCTGGACAGCGCCGCTGCGTGATATTTCATTTCGTGCCATGTATCAGCTGCCGTTTTTCCGCAAAGAAATGGCCATCACGATTTCTGGCTTAAAAACAGGTGCATGTGGGCAAATGAATTATGCCGACATAGCCCGCAAGTCTGCAGATGATTCTGCGGCTGAACTGCGCAATTTAAAATTTGATTAAGAATTAACTCCCCATCATTCTCTTGATGGCTTACACTATGATGCTGCTCAAATGCTGCGGCATTTATTTTTTGATTTTTGAATTGGTGAAATCCTCATGAACAACCTGCAATGGCTCGATGAAGTAAAATTTAACGAACAAGGCTTAGTGCCTGCTATTGCACAGCATCATCAAAGCGGACGCGTATTGATGGTGGCATGGATGAACCGTGAAGCGTTGGCGCAAACTGCAGAAAAAAATCAAGCGGTGTACTTTTCACGTTCACGCAATAAGTTATGGCATAAAGGTGAAGAATCTGGCCATTTCCAAACCGTGCATGAAATCCGTTTGGACTGTGATGCTGACGTGATTGTGCTACAAATTGAACAACATGGCGGCATTGCCTGCCATACCGGTCGTGAGTCGTGTTTCTATCGCAAACTTACTGCCAATGGCTGGGAAGTTGTCGATGCGCAATTGAAAGATCCGGCTGCAATTTATGGTGCAAAATCAGCAAATCCACATACCCTTGCGATGAATGCGTCCAATGTACAATCTGAGCAAGTCGAAGTACTCGACTACTTAGGTAAAATGATGGCTGAACGCAAACAAGCCGACCCTGAATCCTCTTATGTGGCAAAGCTTTACCATAAAGGTCTGAATAAAATTTTAGAAAAAATCGGTGAAGAAAGTGTTGAAACCATCATTGCCGCTAAAGATTTTAAAATCGAAGCCAATGAAGACAACAAAAACGATCTGATTTACGAAGTGGCAGACCTTTGGTTCCATACCATTGTAATGCTAGGTTATTTCGATATTGATCCACAATTGGTACTTAACGAACTCGCTCGTCGTCAAGGCCTTTCCGGTTTGGTTGAAAAAGCCAACCGTCAGCACTAAGACGCAACCGTGCCAGAGCTTAAAAAACCGACCGCGACCTATGAGCAGGCTACTGCCATAGATAACGCACGTCTAGGCAAATCATTTAAAGTGATCGCCTATGCTGGCACAGGTAAAACCACCACACTCCAAATGATCAGTGATGCCATGCCTCAGCGGCGTGGCATGTACTTGGCCTTTAACAAAGCCATTGCCACCGAAGCACAGAATCGTTTTCATCAAAATGTCGACTGTCGAACCTTCCACTCATTGGCTTATCGTAGTGTTCCACGTGGAGTGACTGATAAACTGCGTCTACCACGTTTAAGTCCCAGTTTTATTGCCAAAGAATATCGACTAGAACCGATCACCCTACGTCGTATGATGGGCGGTCGTTATGAAAAATATGTACTCATGCCTTCGCGTTTGGCGAGTCTGGTGGCAAATGCTGTTAGTTATTTCTGTTCGACCAGTTCACAGTACCCTGCCCCACGACATCTACAAGCACCGAGTTGGTTGCATCCAGACGATATCGAAAGCTTACAAAAGCATTTGTATCCTGCCATTGAACGTCGTTGGTTAGAGTCGATTGATCCGAACCATGCAGCAGGGATTGGACACGATATTTATTTAAAACTTTGGGCTTTGTCTGAACCGAATATTCCTGCGGATTATGTGCTGTTCGATGAAGCTCAGGATGCTGACCCACTAATGCTAGGGATTTTACTGAAACAGCGTAATACTCAGGTCATCTATGTTGGCGATGCGCATCAACAAATTTATGCATGGCGTGGCGCAGTCAATGCCATGCAGCAACTCCCTTTACCCGAATCACGTTTAACCACGTCGTTCCGTTTTGGTGAAGAAATTGCCTTGAACGCCAATGCTCTGCTGGGCGCATTGAATGAAACCGTGCCGTTATTGGGTAATCCGCAGCTCAACTCTAAAGTGGTCAATAAACCGCATACCAAGATGCGCGATGCCATTTTATGTCGTACCAATGCACGTGCGATGGAACTGTTATTGGCAGGTTTGGTCAAAGGTGAAAAAGTCAGCCTGCAAGCAGATCATGCACGACTCAATCGTTTTGTCGATGCTGCAGCCATGCTCAAGCAAGGTAAACGCGTGGTCGATGTCCCAGAGCTTGCATGGTTTAACTCATGGCATGATGTACATGAATATTGCGAGACCAATGACGGCAGCGATATTAAACCGCTGGTGAAGTTGGTCGATGACCACGGTACTGACCCACTGAAAAAGGCACTGGCGAAAATCACCCCGATTGATCAAGCCGACTACATCATCTCGACCGCCCATAAAGCCAAAGGTTTAGAATGGGATCGGGTACATATTGAAGATGACTACCAATTTAAGCTCAACGATAAAGATTATAAAATTAGTGACGAAGAGTTACGGTTACTTTACGTGGCCTGCACACGTGCTAAAGTAAGTTTAAATATCCATCATATTTATGACTTGATGCAGCACTTAAAACGTCAAATGCCCAAATCTTTGGCGCAAGCGGTCAGCTAGTATGATGAAAAAGGTGAATAAACAATAAATCAGTAAAAGGTGCACCATGAAAATACAATCGATTCAACTCAAGCACACCCTTCATTTTACTGATATCACCCTCAATTTTAATTATCACGATCTGCCGATTACCTTAATTTTGGGTGATCAAAGTTCTGGAAAAACCTCCCTACTGCGCTTTAGTTACCAGGCCCTCACTTGGTTTGCTGCACGCTATAAAGATTTGCGTACAGCAGGTGTGGTGATGCTCGATCAAGACATCATGTTAAATCGCTTACAATCGAAACTTGATATTCAGGTCAGTTTTCCCGAAGACATTGGCGCATTTCAGCTTTCAAGTGATCAGCAAGACCAAGACCCACAATGTTGTTCATGGCAACTGTATAAAACCTTAAACAGTCAAGGCGTCGGCCTTAGTAAGGCCGAAACACAGCAATTGGAATCGATGGTTGCGCTGTATCAAAAAGCCCTCAAAGCTGATCCGTTACAAGGGCTGCCGCTCATTGCCTATTACCCTGCTGAACGCTTCGTCAACGACGTAAATATTCTCAATAAAAATAATCCTGCTATTTTTCAGCCTTCACATGCCTATGAAATCTCGGCCATTCCCTTTACCACGTTTATTCGTTTTTTTGAGTGGTTTCGAGAAATATCCGATATAGAAAATGCACAAAGTGCCGAATTAATTCAAAATTTATTACATCCAAAAAACCCAACTGACTCATCCAACACATCTGACACGCCACTTTTTGGACAAAAACTGGCGCAAGCTCAGGCCGATCTACACGCGCCGTCACTCAGATCATTAAAACAAGCCTTAGAGACCGTGTTGCCCGATGTGACCAATATTTATCTGCAATATCACCCTAGATTACAGTTAATGGTCTGCTATCAAGGCAAAGACATGTTGTTTCAACAGTTGTCGAATAGTGTCCGCAACCTTGTGGCCTTAATTGGTGATATTGTGCGTCGCCTGTGCCTACTCAATCCTCATAGCTTATATCCGTGCCAAGAAGGTGACGGTATTTTATTGATCGACGCCATAGACCACCAACTCGATCAAAACATGACTCAAGTGATTTTGACCCGTTTAAATCAAGCGTTTCCACGACTCCAAATCATTGCCAGCGGCAACCGTCCTGAACTGCTGGAACAGGCTTCTCGTTTTCAGTGCTTACAACTACAGAATAAAAAGCTCAGTGAGATTCAGCCTGAAAAACTACAAGAAACTTATGATCAGATTTATCAGCAGTTGCAACTCGGATCAAAGGTATCGCTTCCAGCCAAAACTGAAGAGATTGAATTAAATGAGCCACTGAACAGCCCAGATACGATCCAGCACATGTTGCAATTAATCCAGACGCAACTGACCGAGCAACAGCAACAAGAATTGGTTAGGGCTTTATCACAGCGGGGTGATCAGGACGTTACGATCCAACCGCTAAGTTAAAAAAACTGAGGCTGATTAAGTGAGCGTAATCCATAGCCTCGATGTTTAAATATTCAGCAACAAGGCCGCAATAGATGTCTAGACAGTTTCGTCAGGCGTATAATGTGTAAGTGGTTCATAAAAAAGATTGATGTTGTTTTACGCATGTAATATGATCGGTTTTATTTGCAATTTTCATAGTAACATCGGAAATTGCTATCGCTTTACGAGTTGCGCAACACAGCTTGTTTTTAATTTTTTTGACACACATGGCTTTCAAGATTGAATTTTTGGACTGCTCTTTGCTGTCCTGTAATCCTTGAAAGATGAAATACACCTAGGTTTCACCGCCTAATCATGACAATGGATACGAGTGTGCTACCGATTATTATATTGTTACCGTTAATACTAGGCACAACACTTGTCTCGTGGTTGAAGCAATTCTCTCGCGGGGTAACAGCTTTAGGGGCGATTGGCGTCAGCCTCAGCAGTTTAGTTTTATTATTGAGTCAGGCTCAAGATGTCTTTAATGGCAAAACCATCATTCAAACTTGGCCGTGGCTCACTCAAGTTGGCATAGATTTCAGTTTCCGTCTCGATGCACTGGGCTTATTGTTTTCCCTGCTCATTACCGGGATCGGCACCTTAATTTATATCTATGCCTACTATTATTTAAGTCCAAAGAACTCGCTCAGTAAACTGTATGTTTTATTGATGCTGTTCATGGCTGCCATGCTCGGCATTTCATTGTCTAATAATTTAATTTTATTACTCATTTTCTGGGAACTCACCAGTATTTCATCATTCCTTTTGGTCGGTTATTGGAGCAATTACGACGCAGCTCAGCGTGGCTCTCGAATGGCTTTGACCATTACAGGCATGGGTGGTCTATGTATGTTGGGTGGTTTTGTTCTGTTGGCGCAAATCACGGGCACCTATCAAATTGACCAAATCTTGACGATGAGTAGCCAAATTCAGCAGCATCCGCTTTTTGTGCCCACACTGCTATTAATTTTAATGGGGGCATTTACCAAAAGTGCGCAGTTCCCTTTCCATTTTTGGTTGCCAAATGCCATGGCGGCACCGACCCCCGTCTCGGCTTATCTACACTCTGCCACGATGGTGAAAGCCGGAATTTTCCTGCTTGCGCGCTTATTGCCGATCTTTGCAGGCGCGGCGTTGTATCACAACTTGGTCACCTTTATTGGCTTATTTACCTTATGTATGGCGGCCTTCTTTGCCATTTTCAAAGAAGATTTAAAAGGACTTTTGGCCTATTCCACCATCAGCCATTTAGGTCTGATCGTTTGTTTACTTGGGATCGGCTCTCCCCTCGCAGTTGCAGCTGCCATTTTCCATATCATTAACCATGCAACCTTCAAAGCAGCCCTATTTATGATCGCGGGGATTATTGACCACGAATCAGGTACACGTGATTTACGAAAACTCTCTGGTTTATGGCAATTACTTCCGTTTACCGCAACGCTGACCATGATCACTGCAGCCTCTATGGCAGGTATCCCATTAACCAATGGTTTCCTTTCTAAAGAGATGTTCTTTACTGAACTTTTAGCCAACCTGACTGGGCCAGTGATGATCGTGTCAGCGATCATTGCCACCTTTGCCGGTATCTTTGCTGTCGCGTATTCGGTGCGTTTGGTTCATGGGGTGTTTTTTGATGGTCCATTAGGGAAAGATGTTCCTAATAAAGAAGCACATGAACCACCGTTTGGCATGCGCGCACCGGCAACCTTACTGGCTGCTTTATGTATTTTAGTTGGACTCTTCCCTGCATTATTGGTTGAGCATATTGTCAATAGTACCGCGCGTGCGAGTATTCAAAATACTGCGTTTGAAGGTACACATTTAGCGATTTGGCATGGCTTAAATGCCCCCCTTTTGATGAGCGTGATTGCACTCTTGGGTGGTTTAGTTTTCTATTTCGCATTGGCGAAGGGCGGCAAATTACGCCGGATCGACTTAGATCCACTTTTGGGTCGATTACAAGGTAAAGTGCTGTTCGACTTATTTTTAAAGCATCTATTACTCAGCTCAAGAAAGTTCCGTCGCTTTACTGAAAATGGCAAATTACAAAGCTATTTATTATGGATTTTGATCTTTAGTGTGGCCATCGTCATCGTTCCATTTTGGCTGCAAGGCATCGGCACAGGCAGCCGTGAACTGGTACATGCACCGGTCATCGCGATCGTTCTATGGCTATTATTATTCTCTGCATGTTGGATGATGCTTTGGTTCCACCATGAACGGATTAAAGCCGTCCTCATCAGTGGTGCAGTCGGTCTAGTTGTGACCATGGTGTTTATCTGTTTCTCCGCTCCCGATTTAGCGTTGACACAGATTACTGTTGACGTGGTGACCACCGTGCTCTTACTCATGAGCTTATCGTTATTACCACAACTCACCCCTTATGAGTCGAGCGTGTCACGTCGTTGGCGAGATGCATTGATTGCGATTATTGCAGGTCTAGGGATTGCATGGATTTCATGGTTGATCATGACCCGTGATCACAATTCCATTTCATGGTTCTTCATGCAGCAGTCTATCCCACTTGGCGGTGGTACCAATGTGGTCAACGTGATCTTGGTGGATTTCCGTGGTTTCGATACCTTTGGTGAAATTACCGTACTGGGAATTGCCGCAATTGGTACGCTGTGCATGATGGATGGTATGCGTGCTCATGGCACCACCATTACGCAAGGTCTAACCTATCGTTTTAATCCGTCGCCACTGATGTTCCGTATTACCTCATCTTGGATTTTGCCTTTGGCCTTGGTGGTCAGTCTGTATATTTTCCTACGGGGTCACAACTTACCAGGCGGTGGCTTTATTGCAGGTTTAATTACCTCTTTGGCCTTAGTGATTCAATATATTGCGCTTGGTCAAGACCGTGCCGAACAATTGATTGGTGCAAAATCAGGTCGCTTATATGAAGTGTGGATTGGTATTGGTTTAACCATTGCAGGTCTGACAGGGATCGCTGCTTGGCTATGGGGCCGCCCATTCCTGACCAGTGCCCATATCTATGTCTCACCTCCAATTTTAGGCGAAATGCACCTTGCCTCCGCTGCCCTCTTCGACACAGGTGTTTACATCACCGTGGTGGGCGCGACGATGTTAATGATTTCCGTCTTAGGCGACTCGCGTCACTCGAGTATGTCTGGTCCAGTTCCAAGAGGCGAATAAGATGATTAGTTTAGAATTTTTACTCGCTTCAGCCATTGGCTTACTGACCGCAACAGGGGTCTACCTGATTTTGCGGGCACGTACCTTTCCTGTCGTGCTGGGTTTAGCCATGATTGGCTATGCTGTGAACTTATTTTTATTTGTCATGGGACGTATTCATGTCAACGCACCGGCTGTGTTAACTGAAACCACCAAAGCGACCGACCCTTTACCGCAAGCCTTGGTCCTGACCGCCATTGTGATTGGCTTTGCGACCACAGCCTTTATCGTACAATTGGCTCTGCGTAGCCGCTATGAAACCGGAACAGATCATGTGGACTCCAAAGAAGAAATACCGCAAATTGACCCGCGGGAGGATGAGCCATAATGCATGACTTCATCCAATTTTGGACTACGCATAGCCCGATTTTCAGTATTTTAATTCCTGCAATTACTGCATTTATTTTAGTCCTGCTGGGCAACCCCGGCTCTGGTTCTTTGGCGCATGACTGGCGACAACCTTGGCGTCGTGGAATCAGTTATGTTTCAGGCATTCTCGGGCTGATCACATCTATCAGTTATTTGATGATCGCCAGCTCTGGTCAAGTTTTGGTTTATAACCTGAGTGAATGGGCCGCACCATTCGGCATCGTCTTAGTCCTAGATCGACTCTCAGCTTTCATGTTGGTGCTGACCTATGGACTTGCTGTGCCAGTGATGTGGTTTGCCAGCAAAGAATGGGACGAGCGTGGTCGTTATTTCCATGCCATGTGCCATTTCTTACTGATGGGTTTGTGTGGTGCGTTCCTGACAGGCGATTTATTTAACCTGTTTGTGTTCTTTGAAATCCTGTTGATGGCATCATATGTTTTGCTCTTACATGGTCAAGGCAAAGCACGTTTTCAGCTTGGTATTCATTACGTCACCATTAACCTATTTGCCTCTGCCCTCTTCCTGATTGGACTCGGGATGATTTACGGCAGTGTAGGTAGCTTAAATATGGCTGATGTTGCACGACTTATGCCTTTGCTTGAAGCGGATCAACATCGTATTGCTGTGGCTGGTGCATTGTTACTGTTCACTGTCTTTGGCATCAAAGCTGCAATGCTGCCTGTAGGGTTCTGGTTACCAAAGACCTATGCTGTGGCAACCACGCCTGTGGCAGCCTTATTCACTATAATGACCAAGGTCGGCATCTATGCCATTCTCCGTGTCAATGGTACTGTGTTTGACGATGGGATTAGCCGTGAAATCTTACAACAGTGGTTGTTACCGATTGGCTTAGTAACCTCGCTCTATGGTGCCTATAGTGCTATCGGAACGGATCGCTTACGTCGTTTTGTCGGTTTTATGATTTTGTCTTCTATCGGGACAATATTGGTTGCGATTTCACTCTTTAATACTGATGCATGGGCTGCGGGGCTTTATTACCTGATTCACAGTACCATCATTGGTGCAGCTTTTTATATTCTCTCGGGTTGGATTACCTCACAACGTGGCGAATTTAAAGATCATTTTAAAATTGCGCCCCGTATGAAACAGCATAATACCGTTGCTGTTTGCTATTTCATCATTGCGTTGATGATGGCTGGTCTACCGCCATTTAGTGGATTTTTGGGTAAAGTATTTCTCTTGCAAGCAACGGCCAATTCACCTTACCAAATTATGATTATTTTGATCGTATTGTTGGTGAGTTTACTCAGTATTATCGCATTCACTCGAGTTGGTTTTGTGCTTTTCTGGCGTTCATCTCGCCCAGAAGATGATATTGATACTGAAGAATATCAGCGTTATCAGGCTTTGCCGAATAAGGCACCGCTTCGTAATGACAAAACCATTTATCTGCTGTTAACAGCGCTTGTGGGATATATGGTTTTTGCTGCACCGATCTATGACTATACCTACAAAACTGCGCAGCAAATTCAAAACAATCCATTATATGAATCATTGCTGCTAAAAAAGGATGAAAAAGGTCAAATCATCAGTGTTCAACCTTATGATCCTGAAAATTTACCTGAAACTAAATATGGTGGTGAATCAGCCGATCCAAATGCACACCTCATTCCTGCATTGATTGCACCTGAAACTCTACATGGCGAGCATATTTCTGAGTATAAGCAACGCCAAATTCAAGGACAGCAACAAGAAGAAAAACTACCTGAAGAGACCCAACTAAAACCGATGGAGGCACCTTAACATGGCGAAAACATCTGTATTAAATCGCTGGTTTCCGCATCCATTGGTATCAGTCATGGTTGGTCTGAGCTGGGTGATGTTAGCGCACAGTCTAGATGCGGCCACACTCTGCATGGCCTTGGTTTTAGCCATTGTTATTCCACGATTGGTTCGCCCTTTTATTGACCGAACGCCGAATATCAACTGGCTGGCAGCATGTAAATTATTCTTTGTGGTGCTGTGGGATATTATTGTCAGTAATATCCATGTTGCAAAATTAGTCCTTGGGCCAACACATAAACTGCACCCGAAATGGTTCCGTGTTCCTCTCGATACACAGCATGAGGAAGTCAATTCTTTACTTGCGATGATCATCACCACCACACCCGGTACAGTGTCTGCTGGGATTGACCAAGACCGTGGTGATATTTTGGTCCATGCGCTGAGCACGGATGACCCTGAAGCGGAAATTCAAACCATTAAAGAGCGCTATGAACGCCCTCTCATCCTCATTTTTGGCGCTGATACAGGAGAATCCACATGACAATTTTACCGTATGCGCTTGGCATCTGTTTAGTTGCGGTGACGATCTCGATGTTACTGTGCCTCATCCGCTTAGTGATGGGACCCTCAATCGTAGACCGACTACTTGCTTTAGATACCTTATTTTTAAATGCCACCTGTTTAATTGTCATTTTAGGTATTTATTGGGCAAGTACATCGATGTTTGAGGGGGCATTATTGGTTGCCATGCTTGGGTTTGTGTCTACAGCCGCTTTAGCACGCTATTTCACCACTGGCCACGTGATCGACTAGGAGTCCATTAATATGCAATTAGTCATGGAAATTTTGGTCTCGATTTTTTTGGTTATTGGCGCTTTTTTCATGTTGGTCGGCGGTATTGGCATGGTTCGCCTACCCGACTTATTTATGCGTCTGCACGCACCGACCAAATCGAGCACCTTAGGCTTAGGAAGTTTTCTAATTGCTGCAATTATTTATGCAGCATTTCAAGGTCGTTTTGGTTTTGCAGAAATCCTAATCACGCTCTTTGCCTTTATCACCGCACCGGTTTCTGCAAACCTCATGGCACAAGCGGCATTACATTTACGACTGCGCTCGATGAGTGGTGATGCACCAGAAGCGCTCAATCGCCCTCTTCCTTGGCAACGAACTCGGCGCCGTGCCTTTCACTCTAAAATCCATTCAAAACCGGAAGATCTGGATTAATTCCAGATCCAGTTTTGTTTATGTCTTCGAGCTAAAAAATTCTTTGATTCGCATCCACATTTTTTCAAATACGCTACTTTGAGCCATATATTGCAAACGCTTTTGGTTATATGGCGTCGTTTTTAAACCATATTTTTCAGCTAAATCAATCAGCATATTTGTTTCATAACTACTTTGAAAATGATCAGACCATTTAGGCTGATATTGACTCATCTCAAGATTCGCCAATTCTTGACATCCTCACCCCCTTAAAAGAGGGTGATTCCTACAGCTAGACGCTTATGCCCAAGCGCAAGAATGTTTAGAGCTGAGTTTATATCTCGATCATGAGCTGTACCACAGCTCATGCACTCCCATTCTCTTATTCCAA
>NZ_VPAN01000058.1:0-11225 GCF_013419225.1 Acinetobacter sp. YH12097
AATACCAACGAACAGCCCAAAGAATGATTTCACCTTGAAAGTGCCGACCGTGGAAGGGATTCATCTGCTGTATCTCGAAATAAATAAGATATTTAGCTTATCATGTCAGCCTATTTGCAACAGTGCCGGAAGATGCTCTATTTGATTTGGCAACTACACTGTGTGAAATTTCAGATACTTCATCTAACCAAAACAAAAAATTTGACTACAAGGCAGCAGAGAGAGCGCGTGAGTGTATTTTGGCGTATCCACATGAAAACTTAAGTTTGTCAGATTTAGAGAAACATGCTGATCGTGACCGCTGGAGCCTTTCTCGTGATTTCCGATTATTATTTGGAACTAGCCCACACCGTTATATGATCATGCGTCGCTTAGAAACAGTTAAGTTCTACCTTGCTCAAGGGGAGTCTATTGTTAATGCTGCTTTAAATGCAGGCTTTTTTGATCAGAGTCATATGACCAGACATTTTATAAAAACATTTGGTTTAACTCCCACTCAATGGAAAATGATAAATATTAAAAGATAGCCGTTCGATTTGAACGGCTAATTTGTCCTACAGCAGATTTATTCCATTAAGAAAATCTTTGAACATAAAAAGCCCTGATAAAATCAAGAGTATACCCATCAGCTTATTTAGCCGATTAAACCAGATAGGATTAGCAATTTTGTTGCCTAATAATTTTCCAACCAGAGCATAGGTGAATGGTGCGCCAACAGCACCAAGTGAAATCAGTAAAGAAACTATCAAGATCATGATTCCTGTGATTTTGGCTGCAGGGTACATAATTGTCGTAACAGGTAGAATGACGAGAATGGCTTTTGGATTTAATAACTGAATAAATAAGCCATTTAAGAATGTTAGATGGCTTTCTTGCTGTTGAGTTGTTTCTACATTCGCCCTAATCATTTTTATAGCCAAGTAGAATGTATAAATTGCACCCGCTAAAGCAATATAATGAATCAATCCATGTGGAATAACAGCTTCACCTATATAGCCAAACAATACGAATAAGATCAACATGGCGAAACCAATGCCTAGGTAAAATCCTATAGTCTTTTTTAATTGACCTGTAAGGCCAGAATTTAGCCCCATAAAATTTACAGGGCCTGGGCTATACATAACGCTTAATGTATAAAGAAATATTTCCACAGAGTTCACTCAATTAGATAGCAATAAACATCAAAGAGAGAACGGTATCGAGTTATAGGCCTTAAAGATTGTACGTTTGTGCTGAACTAATTAAAAATTTCTATTTAACTTATGTTCACCTAAAGTTCACTTCATAAGTGTATAAAGAAACTATGTATTGTATTTTCAATTGCTTATATAAATATTAGTCTTGGTTTAGAATTTTAAAGTTCATGAACTATGAGAAAAAACTAAGATACGATCAAAATTGTAGAACAACAAAATTATTTATACTAATTTACAAGCCACGCTGTTTAAGCGTGTCATTAAAAAATAAATCTTTTAATCTCTCCACACAATCTCCACACAATCTCCACACAACATCAGCAATTCATAAACACTGCTATTTCAAAATAGTAGTATCTAAAACCCCCCCTCTGAAAAAGCATGTCAACACATTATCATTTAATAGGTTCAATACTTATTACAACTGTACTTTTAATCGGCTGTACACAAGCCAAAGATGCTGAACAGTCCCCAACAGAAATGCCACCAGCGGTTGTCAGTACCATCACGGTATTACCGCATTCCATGAATTTAATTGAAAATCTTCCAGGCCGTGTTGTCGCTTACCGTATTGCTGAAATTCGCCCGCAAGTAGGTGGAATTGTTGATAAAGTACTTTTTAAGCAAGGCTCTTATGTGCAAGCAGGTCAACCGCTTTTTAAATTGAATTCTGAAATATTTCAGGCAGATGTAAAAAGCAATCAAGCCACTTTAAACCGTGCACAAGCTGAGGTGACACGTTTGCAGGTGCTGTTAAAACGCTACACTGAATTAGTAAAAGTAAATGCGGTTAGTCAGCAGGAATACAACAATACCGAAGCAGATTATCAAAAAGCAAAAGCCGATGTGGCGCAAATGCAAGCCATGTTAAGCAGACAACAACTTAATCTTAAATATGCGACTGTTACAGCCCCTATCTCGGGAACGATTGGTGAAATCTTAGTGACTGAGGGTGCATTAGTTGGTCAAGGTGATACTAATGCAATGGCCGTAATACAACAGATTAATAAAGTCTATGTTGATGTAAAGCAATCAATTAGTGATTATGAAAAACTACAGGAAGCTTTACAGCAAGGTGACGTGTCAAATACCAAACATACGGTTGAAATCCTAAATAGTCAGGGTAAACCTTATAACGTTACAGGTGAAATCCTATTTTCGGATACTAAAGTTGATCCTGATACGGGTGATGTCACAATCCGTATTTTAGCCAATAATGAAAATCAAAAACTTTTGCCAGGCATGTATGTTCGAGTCAATATGAGCCGAGCTCAAGTTGAAAATGCGCTCCTAGTTCCAGAACAAGCGATTCAACATGATATTAGTGGTAAAGCCAATGTTACGATTGTTAATCAAAAAGGTTTAGCGCAAAGCAAGCCTGTTCAGCTTGGTCAACGTTATCAAAATAACTATGTGATCAAACAAGGGTTACAAGCAGGTGAGAAAGTCATTGTTGAAGGGGCTGATCGTATACAGCCTGAGCAAAAATTAAAAATTAAGCAGTGGCAACCTACAAATATTAAGGAAAATGGAGGACAGCAATAATGTCCCAATTTTTCATTAGGCGTCCTATTTTTGCATGGGTGATTGCTTTATTTATTATTCTGTTGGGTGTACTAAGCATCCCCAAGTTACCTATTGCACGATTCCCAAGTGTTGCGCCACCACAGATTAGTATTACGGCAATCTATCCAGGTGCTACGCCAAAAACATTGAATGATAGTGTTGTGACCTTGATTGAGCGGGAAATGTCAGGTGTCAAAAACTTACTTTATTACAGTTCAAGTTCAGATAGTTCTGGAACAGCAACAATCACCGCAACATTTAAACCAGGTACAGATGTAGAACTTGCACAAATTGATGTGCAAAACAAAATTAAAGCCATTGAGTCACGCTTACCTCAAACAGTGCGACAACAAGGGCTGATGGTCGATGCTGCGTCGTCTGGTTTTTTAATGATGGTGGGCTTAAGTTCACCGAATGGCAAATATAGTGAAATTGATGTCAGTGACTATATGACTCGCTATGTGATTGAAGAATTAAAGCGGGTTGACGGTGTTGGTAAAGTCCAAAATTTTGGTGCTGAAAAAGCCATGCGGATTTGGGTCGATCCAGATCGTTTGGTTTCTTATGGATTGAGTATTCAAGATGTGAATACAGCCATCCAAAACCAAAACTTGCCGATATCACCAGGTCGTATTGGTGATGTTCCTGCTTTGACGGGGCAACAAATTACTATTCCTTTAACTGCTCAAGGTCAATTAGAAACTGTAGAGCAATTCAAGAAAATTAGTTTACGTGCTCAACAAAATGGCGCCAATGTTCGACTGTCGGATGTCGCTCGTGTCGAAATCGGGGCACAGATGTATAACTTTGCGATTTTAGAAAATGGCAAAGCCTCTACAGCTGTGGCGATACAAATGAGTCCTGGTGCCAACGCTGTCAAGACTGCAGAAGGTGTTAAAGCGAAAATTGAACAGTTAGGTTCAGCACTGCCTGATGGTATGAAATTCTCTATACCTTACGACACTGCACCTTTTGTAAAAATCTCGATTGAAAAAGTAATCATGACATTGCTTGAAGCTATGGCATTAGTTTTTATTGTCATGTTTATCTTTTTACACAATGTTCGATACACCTTAATTCCGGCGATTGTTGCACCGATTGCATTGCTTGGCACATTCTCAGTCATGCTGCTTGCTGGTTTTTCGATTAATGTGCTGACCATGTTCGGTATGGTGCTTGCGATCGGGATTATTGTCGATGATGCGATTGTGGTCATTGAGAATGTTGAACGCATTATGGCGACAGAAGGCTTATCTCCAGTTGAAGCCACATCTAAAGCCATGAAGGAAATTACCAATCCGATTATTGGCATCACCTTAGTGTTAGCCGCTGTATTCTTGCCGATGGCATTGGCGTCAGGCTCAGTGGGGATTATCTATCGTCAGTTCACCATTACCATGTCGGTTTCAATTTTATTCTCAGCTTTCCTTGCACTGACATTAACCCCTGCGTTATGTGCAACGATGTTAAAACCGATTGATCAAGACCATCAGAAAAAGGGTGTTTTTGCATCGTTTGATCGCAGTTTTGAGAAGCTGAACAATCGCTATGAACGCAGTTTATTTAAAGTAATTAAACATAAAACCCTCGCAATGTTATGTTTCTTAGGCATTGTCATTGTGCTGATTTTTAGTTTTAAACACGTTCCGACTGCGTTTATGCCAGAAGAAGATCAGGGGTGGTTTATGACTTCGATTCAACTTCCTGCGGATGCAACTCAAGAACGTACCCGTAAAGTCGTTGCTGAGTTTCAAAATTATTTAGACCAAGAAACGGGGATTAAAGACAATATGGCGGTCTTAGGTTTTGGTTTTAGTGGATCTGGTCAGAATACAGCGATGTATTTTACCAATCTATTGCCATTCGAAGAGCGTACTATTACGGCACAAGAAGTCGTGAATAATGCCAATATAGCGATGGCTGAAAGTTCAGAAGGTCAAACCATGTCTGTGTTACCACCAGCAATTGATGAATTGGGTAACTCATCTGGTTTTTCACTGAGATTATTAGATCGTGGCAATATTGGCATGCCTGCTTTAAGAGAAGCACAAGATCAGCTTTTAGCATTAGCAGCACAAAGTAAAATCGTGGCGGAGGTCTATCCTGAAGGTTTGCCAGATGGCAGTTCTGTACAGCTTAAAATTGATAGAGATAAATTGCAGGCATTAGGTGTTAATTTCAGTGATGTGACCGATATTATTTCAACCTCAATGGGTTCGATGTATATCAATGATTTTCCAAATCATGACCGTATGCAGCAAGTCATTGTGCAACTTGATGCCAAATCACGCATGAGTATTGAAGATATTCTTCAGATTAAGGTGAACAGTCAAAGCGGTAAATTGGTTTCAATGTCTGAAATAATTACTCCAATTTGGCAACATTCCCCACAACAATACAATCGTTACAACGGTCGTCCATCATTGAGTATTTCTGGCAGTCCAGCAGCAGGTATATCTTCAGGACAAGCCATGACTGAGATGGAAAATTTGATTGAACAACTTCCGAAAGGTGTGGGTTATGAGTGGACTGGGATTTCTCTAGAAGAAAAACAGTCGGAATCACAAACCTTGTTTTTATTACTGTTGTCGATGTTAGTCGTTTTCCTTGTCTTGGCAGCGCTTTATGAAAGCTGGTCAATTCCATTCTCTGTGATGCTAGTTGTCCCTCTAGGGTTGATTGGCGCCTTTTTAGCAGTAATGTTACGTGGTATGCCAAATGATATTTTCTTTAAGGTCGGCATGATCACGATTATTGGTCTATCTGCAAAGAATGCTATTTTGATTGTTGAGTTTGCAAAAGCACTAAGAGAAGAAGGAATGGGTTTAGTGGAGGCAACCGTTGCAGCCGCTAAATTGCGCTTACGTCCAATCCTAATGACATCTTTGGCATTTACCTGTGGCGTTATTCCTTTAGTCATTGCCAGTGGCGCTAGTTCTGAAACTCAAAAAGCGATTGGTACAGGCGTCTTTGGCGGCATGATCAGCGCAACAATTCTAGCTGTTATTTTTGTACCGATTTTCTTTATTGTCGTCATGAGCATGGTTGAGAAATTCTCGAAACGTAAAGCGGCACATTAAGCATCAAAACTGAGAATAAAAGCTGTGGGTTAACGAGTTTAGCCCACAACAAATCTTTCATTTACATCTTTATTTCAGAATTGATTTAATAAACCATCAATATAGGTTTAATCATGAAAGCTACCAATCTTGATCCGAAACGCTGGTGGATATTGCTCGCTGTCGTGCTTGCATTTCTGCCGATTGTGATTGATATGACTGTACTGCATGTTGCGGTTCCCTCATTAACCCAATCGCTGAGTGCCACAAGTAACCAAGTCTTATGGATTATTGATATTTATCCATTACTTATGGCTGGACTTTTAGTTCCGATGGGAACTTTGGCTGATCGTGTCGGCAATCGTAAGATTCTGCTGATTGGCTTGGTTATATTTGGAATTGCCTCAGTCCTTGCGGCATTTTCCCAAACGGCTTCTATGCTGATTGCCGCACGTGCTTTATTAGCATTAGGCGGTGCCATGATTATGCCCTGTGTATTGGGTATTATTCGCAGAACCTTCGAAGACAGTCGCGAACGTGCCATTGCGCTGGGTATTTGGGGCACAATCGGATCAGCCGGTGCCGCCATTGGACCGCTCATTGGTGGGGGATTGTTAGAATATTTCTGGTGGGGTTCAGTTTTCCTGATTAACGTCCCAATCATGCTGGTTGTCGCACCAATGTGCTATTTCTTATTGTCCCGAAAAGAAGCTATAACCCCTGGACATTGGGCATTTGGTCAAGCGCTATTGCTGATTGTCGGTTTGATTTCGTTTGTATATGCACTAAAAGCAGGCTTAGGCGGTAAACAGTCGTTGTTGATTGTCTTGCCTTTGGTCGTTTTATCTATCGGCTTATTAACCATATTTGTACGCAAACAGCTGAATTCTCCTCAGCCGATGCTAGATCTTTCGCTATTTTCACGTCCTGCTATTTTAGCCGGCATTATTATGGCAATGGTTGCTGCAGGCGCTTTGGCAGGGGTTGAGTTAACTTTGGCAATGGAGCTGCAATATGTCATTCGTTTAACACCGCTGCAAGCCGGTCTTTTTATGGTTCCGATTATGGTTGCGGCCGCTATTGGCGGGCCTATTGCTGGTTTTTTATCCAATAAATTTGGACTCCGTCTGGTTGCGACCATGTCATTAATATTGGCAGCAATTGCGTTGGTCAGTTTGAGTTATTCAGATTTTCATCATCCGGGAATCATCGTTCCCTTTATTTTAGCTTCGATTGGATTAACACTGAGTATTGGTTTAACAGCTTCATCCATTGCGATCATGGGCTCAGTACCTGCAGAAAAGGGCGGTGCGGCAGGTTCACTTGAAAGTACAGGTTATGAACTGGGTACAGGACTAGGTATTACTTTATTTGGTGTTTTCATGGCCTATATATTTGGCAGTCATCTTCAAGTGCCGTCAGATTTAACTGCTGTTTTAGCAGAAAAAGCCAGACTTTCGATTGGTGATACCTATTTAGTGGCGAGCCAGTTACCCGTTGAACAAGGTACAGCATTGATTAACGCAGGTAAAATTGCCTTCAGTTCAGCTCATGTTAATTTATTATTAACAGCAGGGATTATCATCGGGATACTCTCCATTGTGGTATTTTTTATGCTAGCTAAATATCGAGATGAGAATTCATTGTGATGAAATTTATTTGAGGATCATCAAACAGAATGGTTAAGTTCAGACATCAATTTATCTTAAATTTATGGTTTAAATTAAGCCGTATTAATCTGAACTTAACACATTATAAATGAGTTGATGTCTTACGATTTAGTTGAATAGTAAAACAGCTGCCACCTAAGTTTTTGGATTTAGAATAATAAATATGACCTTGGTGTGCTTCAATAATTGCATCAATCACTGCCAAGCCTAATCCAGTACCGCCATCTAGACATGATCTAGAGTCTTCCAGTCGATAGAAGGGTTTGAACAGGTGTTTAAGATGCGATTCATCAATACCAGGACCTTCATCTTCAAACGTCAATACCCAATGTTCTGCTGTGGTTACAGATGTAATATTTATTTTTCCAGCATTCGAATATCTTAGAAAGTTAGAGAACAATGCAATAAAGACCTGTTCCATCCTTCTTATATCAACGCAAACCAATTTATCCGTCAAATTTAAAACAATAGTTAAACCTTTAACATGAAACCGTTCATTAAACATCTGCAGACATTTTTCAATACTATTTTTTAAATTGGTCTTTTCTAGTTCTAATCGTAATTGTTTATTTTCAATAAGTGTCAGTGTCCGTAAATCTTCCACAAGGTAAGATAAGCCTTCGACTTGGTTCAATAAGCTTAGGTGTAAAGCTTTATCGGCAATAAATATACCATCGACAATACCTTGCAAGCGACCTTGTAATATTGTCACAGGTGTTCGTAATTCATGTGCAATTGCAGCATTCCAAACAGTTGAATTCTTAACTGATACTTCAAGTTGGTTTGCCATTTCATTGAAGTTCTCAATAAGAGACTTGATTTCATGTGGAATATCATGATGTGGCTGTTTAATTCTGAGTGCTAAATTGCCTTGTTGAATTTGTTGAATAACATCTGCTAAATCACTAATTGGCTGTGTATAGCGTTTTCCATATTTAAAGGCGAGGATAGTAGAAAGAAAAAAGCCTGTTAATAGCACTAAAAACAGCCAGATAAAGTCAACGGAGGTAACTGAAAATTCATTTGAATTAATAACTTGTGTATTTAGAAAACCTATTTTTATCGCCCAGCTATAAACAAAATAGCCAATCATGAAAGATAACAGCGTAATGCCTAAATTGAATAGGCTCATCATGATAATAAACTGGAAGTTAATTCCAACAGAATTTTTAAAAAAGTTAAATTTCATGATTTTGATCTAAGCGATACCCCACGCCACGGACATTGATTAATAAGCCATTTACATCATTTTCTTCAAGTTTTTTGCGTAATTTGCTGATATGGCTATCTACAGTGCGATCTAAAGCATCACTTTCAGGCATACAGTTTTGGATCAATTCATTACGTGTAAAGACTTTATTCGGTGTTTTTGCCATCAAAAACAGTATCTTATACTCAGTTAACGTAAGGTTGAGCAACTGATTTCTTTGACCATTTGAAATGTAAACTTGATGATGATCTGGATTAATTTCAATATTTCTATAACGAATAATATTAGTTATTTCCATATTTTGGCTTGTACTTCGTCTAAGTACGGCTTGTATTCGTGCAATCACTTCGTTTGGGTTAAATGGCTTAATAATAAAGTCATCAGCACCCATTTTTAGCCCCATGATCTTATTCACTTGATCATCTAAGGCAGTCAGCATAATGACAGGTAAATGACTTGTTTGACGGATGATTTGTAGAATTTCCCAGCCATTTAGTTTGGGTAATTTAATATCAAGGAGAATCAGGTCGATAGAGTTGGCTTTTAGGCACTCTAAAGCTTGTTGTCCATCCAATGCACGGATGACCTGCATGTTTTCATTTTTTATGTATTTTTCAAGAATGTCACCAATATCATAATCATCTTCTACAACGAGAATGACGCTGTTTTCGAAGCTGTGCTGTAGATTTGGATACATATATTTTATCTTAGATGAAGTAGCTATGCATTTTAACATTTAATTGTGTAATGGAGATGATTAGACGAGCAGTCATTTATATTTGTAATTGAGGGGTGACATATAATAAAATTCGTTGCATATCAGTATTAATGAACAAAATGTCAATTATCATTCATTTAACATAATGGCTGTTATACGAAACGAGAGTTGTAAGCCCCAAGTAGAAATGTCCGGTTTCTCCAAAGTAAAAATGTCCGCTTTTAGAATATGCACTTTTGCAATTTTCTTAGCGGACGGTTTGATATGTTGGTGTCTATGTCGGATAAAGAACTTAAACGATTGTCGGTCTTGCAAGAAATCTGTGATCAACGCATAACCCAGTCCCAAGCTGCTCAGCTACTTCATATTTCAGAACGTCAGATCAGACGTTTATTGCAAAAATACAAAGCTCAAGGCCCAGCTGCATTAGCACATGCTGCACGTGGCCAAATCAGCAATTCCAGGCTTCCTGAAGAGCTCAGACTCAAGTGCCTCAATATTGTTTCGGATCAACTGCATGGTTTCGGACCCACTTTAGCGCATGAAAAGCTCACCACCGTTCATGGCTTTGATATTTCAGTGGAAACACTGCGTTCCTGGATGATTGCAGCCGATTTATGGATTCCTCGCGCCAAGCGTCTGAAACGCCCGTATCAGCCTCGTTATAACCGGGACTGTTATGGTGAACTGATCCAAATCGATGGCTCACACCATGACTGGTTTGAAGGTCGAGCCCCTAAATGCTGTCTGCTGGTATTTATCGATGATGCCACAGGAAAATTGCAGCATTTACGCTTCTGTGAATCAGAATCAGCCTTTGACTATATGATTTCAACACGTTTGTATATTGAGCAGCATGGTAAGCCGTTGGCATTTTACAGCGATAAACATTCAGTCTTCAGGGTGAATCAAAGCAGTAAGAAAGACACCAAGATTACCCAGTTTGGGCGCGTACTCAGCACCCTGAATATCGATATTATCTTCGCTAATTCACCACAGGCCAAAGGCCGTGTAGAACGGGCCAATAGAACGCTTCAGGACCGTCTGATCAAAGAAATGCGCCTGGAAGGCATCTGTTCGATTGAGCAAGCGAATGCCTGGCTACCCTGCTTTATCGAGCAATTTAATCGTAAATTTGCCAATATGGCCTTTAATCCCAAGGATCTACACCGGACTGTCACTGAAACAGCCGAAGAATTAGATGATGTTTTTACCTGGCGTGAACCCCGCAGAGTCACGAACAGCCTGACGATTACTTATGATAAATGCGTATATTTACTGGAAAATACCGAAGAAAATAAAAGGTTGATCGGCAAGTATCTTGAGTTTCTGGAATACCCGGATGGCACGGTAGCCATTGAACATCAAGGAAGAAAAATCAATTACAGCATCTTCGATAAATTAAGTCAGCTCAACCAGCGAGAGGTTGTTGAGAATAAACGTTTAGGTGCTGTTCTCAATCATATTCAACAACAGCACGAAGAATTAGAACAGCAAAACAAACGCAATCGTTCTCAAAAGATGCCGAGCAGACGTGCACAGAAAACAGTAATCAAAGAACGAAATCTGAATCCTGTGCTTGACTTGGAAGTGTCTGTATAGGACATTTCTATTTGGTTATTAGGTAGGACATTTCTACTTAGGAATAACAGAGAGTGTTAGAACCCATTTAAAGTGTCGGTGGTGTTTCAAAAAGTATGCTGAAAAAAAGCAGGTTGGATTTTGATAAAATAGAGAAATGCGAATAACTCTAGAAATCAAGTGTCCAGCCTGCCTAAGTGACAGTATAAAGAAAAATGGCACAAA